>DATFCK010000219.1:0-2520 GCA_035253185.1 Chthoniobacterales bacterium
ATTCCCGACATCCGTTCTACCTGGCGCCGAATGATCACGTTGGCAGTCGTTTTTTCTTTCTGCGTGGCATCGCGGTGCGACGCCAGATCGGCGGCAAAGCCGATGTTGCTCAGCGGGCTGTGAAAATCGTGGACGATCGATTGGGCGAACCGCCCGACCAACGCCAAACGCTCATGGGTGAACAGTTCCTGCAGATAACGCCGATCAAACTCGCGAATGCGATGGCTGAATCCATGCATCATCGTAACCAGCAGCCGGGGAAATTTCTCGAACATCCGCCATACTTTTTCCCGGGAAATGAAATACACAACCGTACGCTCCCGGGCCGTCGCCGAGGCTGACCTCGGTTTCGAGTCGATCACCGCGATTTCGCCGAAATAATCGCCGGGGCCGAAAATGGTGAGAACACGGCGGTCCCGCGGCCCGATGAGGGCGGATATTTCTACGACCCCCTCCTCGATAACATAAAGGGCGTCACTAGTGTCACCTTCCCGAAAAATCATCTGTCCTTTTCGGAAACTGAGTCGCCGCGAGTTACGCTTCAGCAGATCCAGGCCCTGCAACGGGGCGGCGCCGTTCGGTGTGGTCGGGAGTCGTCCCATGTCGCGAGATTAGCGGTGTAAGCTGCCATCTGCCAAGCCCAGCTTAAGGGCTACCGGACCGCCCCTGGATAGGCGTTCCGACGTCAGCCCAACTTTCAAGCCATGGGCAACGCCGGTTTGAGGCCCACGATATGCTTTACGCACTGGCGCACTCTTGATAAACGGGAGATACTAAACATCAGCAACCCTCATTATATATATGTTCGGAACCAGCCCTAAACCCACTCCTTCCACCACCTCCGCTTCCAACGGAAATGCAACTCATCATCAACCCGGCAATTACAGCTCAGCGCAGAACCGCGTATCCAGCGGCGTCTCGATCAAGGGCGATGTGAAATTTGGCAGCGAGTTGGTGATCGATGGCGAGGTGGAAGGAAACATCACTTCTGATGGAAAGTTGATCATCGGCAGTCATGCGACTGTGGTGGGGGATATACAGGTGGGACATGTCACCATTCAGGGTTCGGTCGAGGGCAATGTAATGGCGAGCGAGCGTTGTGCCTTGGAAGCCGGCGCGACTCTGAACGGAGACGTAGCCGCCCCGCGCCTAGCAGTGGACGAAAACGCCAGCTTTATCGGCAGCGCGACGATTACCAGGAAGACTTAATCTTTTTGGTTTCGCGACTGCGAGACTGCTCTTCACGTTCGCCTGCCCTGCTTCAGTGCAGGTAAAAGACAAAAAACTGCGCCTAACGGACTGATCACGCTGGCTCAGCCGTGACCATAACCGCCCGCTGACTTCTGAGCCTGGCTATGGCAACCGCGGGTGAACTAACCCTTCGCCAGCACTAACTGACGGTTCTTACCGCTTTGGGCGGTGAAGGTATAAGTGTGCCCGGGCTTCACGTCCAACGACATCTCCCACGGTTGGGAATTTTGCGGCTTGGGAGTTGCGATTACGGATAACGTATGACGCCCGGCACTGAGGTTAGTGCGGTAGGTATGACCGTATCCTATGCTGGCCGACTTATCATCAACCTTCAGGGCGACAATCAGGCGGGTGCCCAACGTTGGCGAGCGCTTGATCACCAACCGCCCGGTCTCAGTGACCGTAGCCGGCTTTTCCGCGGCGGCTGACTTTTCCTTTGCCGCCAACGATGAGATTGCGAGCGCGGTGATTGCCACCGTCAGAACAGTGATGCCACAAAGTTTGAATATACGTGTTTTCATAGGCTAAAACGCAGTTTGGATTTAGAACTCAACCAAAACCGGTTTAGCGAAAAGAGCGCGCCAAGGAAAGCCATTTTCTTCTGGCGCTAGTTCTTGTTTGCGTTCCTGATCGTGATCCTATTCGATCCGGCGAGTTCGAATATGAGTACGAATAAGAAGGCCTCGCCGTCGTCTCGCCGGGGCACTACTACTTTCTAATTCGCCTTATTTCACCGCGATCAAATCCACCACAAACACAATGGTGTCGTTAGGCTGAATACTGCCATCCAGCGTTCCTCTCTCACCGTAAGCCAGCTCCGATGGCAAAATCATTAACCGGCGTCCGCCGACCTTCATCGGCGGAATCGAATCATTACCGCCGATTCCCTGGGTAAAGCCCTTAACCACCTTGTTGAGACGAAAACTGATCGGCCCGCCCTTTTCCCAGGAAGAATCGAACTGCTTGCCGTCGGCATAACGGACACCAACGTACTGGACGGTGACCGACGACGCCGGAGTTGCGGCATCGCCTTTGCCCATCACCAGATCCTTAAACTTGATTTTGGCCGCCGGCAGCGACGATTCGGCCGTGACCTTTGGCTTGCTGCGCATGTTCGTAGCATCCGTTACCGTCACCCGTTCAAACTCGACCGCGTTAGACGAGGTTTGGGCCGAAACCCGAACCGACGTGCCGAGCATTCCGGCAAACGCAACTAGCAAAAGGATCTTTTTCATGATTTTTAAGAAGATAGCAAAGGATCGACAGGCC
>DATFCK010000220.1:0-3584 GCA_035253185.1 Chthoniobacterales bacterium
CGCGCCCACAGATCGAAATACCATCGTGGGCGGACGTGAAGGGTGTACCAGCTCGAGCCGGTTAACGTCGTTGTGTTATTGCCGTTATCTCGCAAGACAAACTGGCCCCGATGCAGAGTGATATGGCCGTAAACCTCGGGATGGGTTGGTTGCTCGACGATGTCGAATGTTAATTTTTCGTTAGGCAAAAATTCAGCGACTGTCTCTTTGATCACAATGCCATCGCTGAAGATGCACCGGCGGTCTGCGCCTACGAAATTGCCGCCGTTAGTTGTCTCGGTGGGATAGGGGAGGCCGATTCGAAACAGCCAGTAGTCAGCTTTGTCCGGGATGTTTGGGAACTCCAGCACGTGGGGCCAGACTTTGCCTACTGGCGCGCGGATTAGGATTTCGTCGGAGACTTGCGTCATTCGATTCGAAGGTCGAGACGAATCTGCCAACGCGATCACCAACACCAAGGGCAGCATTGCGATGCGCAGCCGGCTGCGATCATGCCGGAACCACCAGCGACCTAGTAGCATGCCGGCAAATATCAGGACGTACAAAACCGGAACGCACATCAGGAGACAAATCACGCCTTCGCGCAGAAAAATGGCGCCGCCGGCGAGTGCGACGAGCGTGGCCCACAAAGCGTCCAAGGCGAGTTGACCGATTGTCCGGTTGAGATCGCGCCAGAACCATGACGCAACCAGTCCAACCACCAGCGGCACCAACAGCAAATTCGGAGCGACGATGTTGCTGATCTGGTCGTGGCGATAGATCTGCACCAGAGCCAGCAGGCCGGCCATCAAAATGCCTCCAGCGATGTTCCCGATGGCAATTCCGAGCAGCAAGATTCCCGCTTTTCGGTTGGCGGGGCCGGGCAATGGTGGAGGTTCAGTGGTCATCGCGGGGGTTTTTCGGTTTCATGAAATAAAACGTATGTGTTAGTCTCTCGACCGTGGACAAGGCAATCCGATGGCGGAAGTTCGAGCCTGGATCGCTATCATAGAGTGGAGTCGTAGTCGGTGATTCAACAAAACTTCGTTTCCTTCACAATCGGCTCGACGGTTGGATACGCATTGTAGCGTCCGGACAAATCGCAAAGAAACGTAATCTTGTCCGAGCCTGCCTTGCCGTCGGCATCGGTTAGGCTGACTTCAAGCGTATGTTCGCCTTTCGAAAGCTTGTCGCCAGGTATGGCGAACGACCAGGCCATGTCGCCGGTCGATCGCAGGTCGTTCCATTCCCCGTCGTCGATTCGAGCTTTCGCACCTTTGATGGCCGTTTTTGACCACGCTCGGACACGACATTCGTCGGGCCCGGTTACGATGTGCTTTGGCGTAGTCGCCAGAATCAGCCGGCGCGGATGGGTGATTAAGACTAACGGGCCGGAATCTTCTACCGATCGATAAGTTAACGCCAGGTCGTCGCCGTCCAAATGAACAATGGCGTAGCCGGCAGGACCGCCTTCGGGGTCTCCAATGGAACGGGTGGCGACATAAACTTTGCGGCCGTCATTCGCGAGTTGACCATAGTGAGTGTGACCGGCAAACAACGCGATTATCGGTTTCGTTTGAACGATGTTGCGCCATTCTTCAATTCCGGGCCCGGCAAAGTCTTCCCACACCTGGAATGGGTAATGATGCTGAAAAACTACGATCCGCTCGCCGCGAGCCAGCGCGGCGTCCACTTCGTAGCGGAACCAAATGATTTGTTCGTCGGTCAGGCCTAACGGACGAAATTGCATGGTGTTCAGACAGATGAAGCGATAATTGCCCACCGTAAACGCCTTATAAGTGGGGCCGAGTCGTGCCTGATAGCTACGGCAGCCGGGATCATGATGCGCGTCATGATCGCCCACCAGCGCATGAAAAGGCATCTTTAGCTTGGTGGTGACGTTTTGAAACAGGGCCCATTCATTGTCGCGAGCGTGTTGCACATTGTCTCCGGCAAATTGCACGAAATCCGGCCGAATCAGCTCGTTAACCTCGTCCGCCATCCAGAGCGCGACCTTATAATTGGGCCGGTCCGCCGATTCCAAATGAAGATCTCCAGGCCAGACAAAGGTGACAGGTTTACTGTTCATAAGCTGCAAGTTTTAGCAGGCGAATTCCGGCTTCGGCAAGTATTTGGGCCTGGCCGTGACGCATCCGGCGTCGGCGATAAGCTTGGTCAGACGCCGAAACAGACGAACTACTTGAAAAGTAAGGAAAACACGGATCACGCTTCCGCTTTCGTCTATTTCGTGTGCTTCGTGGGCCATCCTATTTCCGGTGCCCTTCTCGCGATGTCGTCGGCAAGTTTCCCATGCCGTAAATGCCAGGCGAAGGGTTCGATCGGGATAAAGCGGCGTTGGCCTAACAATTCGCGTTGTTCGTCATCATAGAATCGGGTGCGGCCGACCCCGAGCCCCCGGAACGAAGAGAGCACCGCCGCCCCTTTGCCGGTCATCGGTTCTTTGGTCACGAAACCTTCGCGGCCCTGACGCAGTCGCATTTCGGCTATGTTCGTCCATGGCGTTTCCAAGGTGTATCCGAACTGTCGCATGCGAACGCCATGCGGTGACAGCTCGAGCCGGGTCCACCGGGCAATCCAGTCGAACGGCATTACCACAAGAAACACTAACCCGGCGGTGGTGAGGAGTACCCGGGCGTCCAGGGCCGGAACAAATATCGCGGCGAGAACAAACACCAGCAAAAATGGTCCAATCACGAACCACAGCAGCCAGCGTCGCCATGGACTGACATGATACACCGATGTGCCGGCATTCCGCATGGCCCAAGCCTAACGAATACGGCGATACCGGCGAAGCCGATAGGCGATGGGGGCACCGATCAGGATGAAAAGAAAAACCTTGGCGATATCCCAGCGCTGGTCGCCCGATGATCCGAACATGGCGACGACGGCTAACAACCCGATTAATACGAAGAAAACCAGCATTACGGTGCCGAAAAGGCGCAGCGCTCGTTCCTGAAACGTAGGCTGTGGGACTGCGGAACCACTCGAAACAGGTTCCGGTGGCGCATCCATATCCTCCGTGCTCGTGCTGGCGCCGGATCGTTGAATGATTTCCTGCGTAATCGCGTCGGCATCGGGCCATTGCGGGTAGAAATAAGTGACATCGCCCGCGGAAGTTCGCAGCACGTAGACACGCTGTGGTCCACCCAGGTTGCGCAGTTTTATGTCAACCGCCCGAATGTCGGACCACGGCAATTCGCCGCTTTTTAGTTTCCACGGAAACACCACGTTGTTTCCTAACGGCGCCAATTTGAAAGAGATGCCCTGTTCCCGCAGGGTGACGTGCTGCGACCGAAACCCGATCAAATTCAGGGTCACGAACGTTCCGAGCGCGAAAAAGAACAACGCAACCAAAACGAGCGCGGGCAGGGCGGACGAGCCGGCGCCGGCCAGAATGATAAAAATGCCGAACACCCAGAAGAACGCGGCGCAGAACACCTGCAACCAGAGCATGGCTCCGCGCGGGTGATGCGTTTTTTCCCGGATAACGGGCGACTCTTTCAGGTTCACAGGCGTTCGGTGCGGAGCGTTGCGGCGAACTGCGCTAACGAGATTCCCAATCAAAAGAATTTTCGGCCACGGAT
>DATFCK010000221.1:0-2259 GCA_035253185.1 Chthoniobacterales bacterium
GATGAAGAGGCAAAAACTCCCGACTCACCGGTCGCGTTTCGGCTGAAGGATCCGAAGCTGATCCCGGAAGGGATCGCCTACGACCCGAACGGTAAGCGGTTCTTTATCGGCAGCGTGGCGCAACGAAAAATTATTGAGACCGATGCCAAAGGTAACGCGCGAGATTGGTCATCCCCGGCTGACAAGCTTGAGACTGTTCTTGGACTAGCGGTTGATACCAGGCGCGGGAATTTGTTCGCCGTCACCACCAATGGTTTCGAGGATAGCGCAAAAACTGAGCGCCGAAATGCGGTGTTGCGATATGATTTGAAGACCGGCCGTCTGGAAGACCGTTCCGATGTGGCCGATGCCATGCAGCTGAACGATCTCGCCATTGCACCCGACGGCACAGTGTATGTAACCGATTCCGCCAGCGGCAGTCTGTTTCGCAAGAAGCCCGAGGAGGCCGCGTTCTCGAAATTTGGCGAGACCGGAGCTTTGCGCGGCGCTAACGGAATCGCGATGAGCGACGACGGGCTGCTGTATGTCACATTATCGACCGGGATTGCGCGGGTGGATACATCGAACGGCGCGCCGACGCGTTTGCCCCAACCCGATACGGTGGTGACCGGCGGGATCGACGGCCTTTACTGGCATGATGGCGATCTGTTTGGGGTTC
Source organism: Chthoniobacterales bacterium (assembly GCA_035253185.1). GTDB lineage: Bacteria > Verrucomicrobiota > Verrucomicrobiia > Chthoniobacterales > UBA10450 > DATFCK01. The sequence continues at coordinate 659 of DATFCK010000221.1, forward strand.
AGAATGGTCCTAACCCGGGACGAGTGATTCGCATTCATCTCGCCGACAAAGGCAACAAAATTTCCGGCCTAACGGTTCTGCAATCGTCCCATCATCCCGAGTTTGCCGAACCCACGACCGGCGCCATCGCCAACAATGCGATCAACGTTATCGGCAATTCGTACGTTGGACACTACGAACCGAGCGGAAAGATCAGGGATGCGGATAAGTTGAAGGGTACTGTCATTGTTGCGGTGCCGCTGCGGAGATAAGTCGTGACGCAGACATTTCTGCGCATCGGTGTGGCAAGTTTTCAATTTGCGGTCTTCAAAATCGCAAGTTGAAAACTTGCGCCACTTTGGTGCAGGCAGGAATGCCTGCACCACGTGATCATCCCCACAGATCGGGCGATGGCAGTCCGATATTTCCGTGCTCGTATTTCAATGGATGTGGCTCATCGCGGGCCAGGAGCAGCGGACCATCGAGATCGAGATACTGTGCCCGATCGGCCAGCAAACGCGCCGGCGCCATGCCTAACGATGTTCCGACCATGCTTCCGATCAGGATTTTGAATCCCATTTCCCCAGCGCGGATCGCCAGGTTTAACGCTTCGGTTAGGCCGCCGGTCTTGTCCAATTTAATGTTTACTCCTTCATAGAGCGGTTTCAGGCGGGTCAGATCGGCTGAAGTATGGCAACTTTCGTCCGCGTAAACCGGAATCGGACGCTCGAGATCCTTCAAAACATTATCTTTCGCCTCGGCAAACGGCTGTTCGATTAGTTCAACGCCTAACTGGGTGAGCGGCGGAACAATGCTGCGGTAGTGCAACGGCGACCACGATTCGTTGGCATCAATGATTAACCGCGCCTCGGGTGCAGCTTGCCGCACCCCTTCCACCCGGGCGAGATCGGCGTCGTCGCCTCCCAGCTTCAGCTTTAGGATCGGCGCGGCGCGATTCTCCCGTGCGTCGGCGGCCATCTTTGCCGGAGGATTGAGACTGATGGTGAACGCAGTGAGTGCCGAGCTCGAGACGGTAATGTTGGCGAGGTCCCAAACGCGTTTTCCCGACCGTTTAGCCTGCAAATCCCACAGGGCGCAGTCGAGCGCGTTACGGGCAGCGCTTGCCGGCAACAGACTTTGAATATCTTGCGGAGTTGCCTCGAACGGTATTTGATCGAAGACGCGGTTCAGCCGGTCGGTAGCGGAAGGAATATCTTCGTTATACCGCTTTGATGTCACGGCCTCCCCGCGGCCGGTGTATGTACCATCATTAACTGTCAGAACCAGTACGTGGATCTCCGTTCGGCTACCGCGCGAAATGCGGAACGCCTGTTTAAGCGGCCATATTTTCTCGGTGATGCTGAATTGTAATGAACGAGCCGGCATCGAGATAAATTAGAAAGTAGAAAGGAGAAAGTAGAAGGGAAGAGGAAAGATCAGGCTCAACGCTTAACGCTCAACCGCGTAAAAGGCTACGCCTCAGGTGTGAAACGCTTGCTGCGTGCAAACCTTGTTTCTTTACCCAGCTCAACGCTTAACGCTTAACGCTCAACGCTCAACGGGAGAGAAAAGACCTGCCTGGTCAGTCTTTGTTCTCGCGATTGCCTCCGGTGAAAAGTGCG
>DATFCK010000222.1:0-5655 GCA_035253185.1 Chthoniobacterales bacterium
AGCGTTGTCATCCTGAGCGAAGTCGAAGGATCTCTCCTACTTGTGTGACGTTACACCGCAGCTGGGAGATCCCTCCACTTCGGTCGGGATGACATAGCTATGCGTAGGATGTTAACTCGTTGTTATCCTGAGCGAAGTCGAAGGATTTGCCCGCAGTGCTACAGCGTAGGCGTGCTCTCTCCTATTTGCGTGACGTTCACCGAAGTTGCGAGATCAGGACTCCGCCCCGGTCGCGATCCCGGTCGGGATGATATAGCTATGCTTAGGAAGATAAATCCCCAAGCAACACACGAAATTTCCTTCCGACCCGCATAATTCGGCGTTGGACGTTCGGCTTACCGCGTTCGACGTTTGCTCAAATGGAATTTGCCTCAGACTTCTTCCAACGCGCGACGAAGGTTTTCACGGTCGGCGAATTGACCCGCCAGATTCGCGGCACGCTCGAGACAAAATTCGGCGCGGTGTGGGTCCAGGGCGAGATTTCGAATTACAAATCTCATCCCCGCGGCCACCAGTATTTCACCCTGAAAGATGCGCGCGCCCAGATTTCCTGCGTGATCTGGCGCGATACCATGGCAGCTCCCCGCGAACCGCTCGCCGATGGCGTCAAAGTTCAGGTGTTTGGCAATGTTTCGTTATTCGAAGCGCGTGGTCACTATCAGCTTAGCGTCCAGATTCTGCAGCCCCTGGGCCAGGGTGTGTTGCAGGCAAAATTCGAAGCCCTCAAACGCAAATTGGAGGCGGAAGGACTTTTCGCTGCCGAGCGCAAACGCATGCTGCCAAGATTTCCAAGGCGAATCGGGATCGTAACATCGCCAAGCGGGGCCGCGATCCGGGACATGTTGAACGTCTTGCAACGACGAGCCCCGTGGTTGCAAATCCTCATCAATCCGGTGCGAGTTCAGGGCGCCGGGGCCGCCGCCGAGATTGCGGTGGCCATTCGCGAACTGGCCCGGCTCAATGTGGCGCAACTTTGTAAGTTGCGGGGAACGCAAGATACAATCTTGCGCCACGCTGAACTGCCAGCCGTCGATTTGATTGTAATCGCGCGCGGCGGCGGAAGCATGGAAGATTTGTGGGAATTCAACGAGGAAATCGTCGCTCGCACGATTGCCGACATAAGCGTGCCAGTGGTATCCGCGATCGGACACGAGATCGATTTCACGATTGCGGATTTTGTGGCCGACCTTCGCGCACCGACGCCGAGCGCCGCCGCGGAATTAATTGTGCCCGATATAGCTGACCTCCACCGGCGCACTCACGAGCTGGCGGCGTGTCTGCACAAATGCCTGCGTAATTTTGTCGATCACCAGAAAACGCGGCTGCGATTTTTATCCGAGCGCGCCCTGGCGCGTGAGCTGTTGAAGCGCATGCGTGATGCCGGGCAACAGCTTGATCTTGCCCGGGAAACACTCACTCGAAATATCATTCATAAAATCGAGAACTGCCGCCGAAGTGTGGCGCACATGACCGCAACCATGCAGGCGCGCAGCCCGATGCGCGAGATGGTGATGCGGCGCAATCGACTCACCGATTTGAACCGGCGATTTATCGCGCTACCCCGCCGCGCGATCGAGATGGCGGGGAACCGGTTTCGCCAGGCCGAAGGAATTTTGCGGGTGCTGGGTCCGGAGGCAACGCTCAAGCGCGGCTACAGTATAACGACTGACGCGGGGGGAAAACTGATCCGTAGCAAACACAACATCCGCGCGAAGATGAAAGTCCGAACGCGAGTGAGCGATGGCGAGTTCGAGTCGGAAGTGATTTAACTATCGGCATCCAGATCCGCACTGTCGCACAGCCTCTCCACAACAACCCAGGCGTCACCAGCTGGCCCGCTGAATCTCGGTCGCGAGATTCCTCCGATGCAGATCCTAAGCCGATCGGTTAGGGCTCGGCCGGATTGAGGACAGGATTCTTGTCTGCGTCTAACCAATCACTCGCGGGAGCGAAAAGATTGGATCTGCCACCGGCGCTGTTAGTCCGCGTCGCCTTCTGGGTCGTGTCCAGCTTCATGATCTGGCCGCTCGAATCACAGAACACAACCACTGCCTTCTTTCCGGCCCAGACACCGCCAGGCCTGGCCTTGTTCGTGTCATACGCTGGATCACCCGGCGTGGTGCCAGTCTTAAAACCGTCAGCGAGCAGCGGGTAATTGGAAGGCGACGTATCGCTGAGCCCCGTTACGTAGGCGAAATTGTTTTCTCCGGCCTTCAAAGTATCCTTCCAGCCGCTGGTCGCCTGATCGTCCGTCTTGTTATCGGGATTACCGGGCGTAAACGCTGAACCGGTCACAGAAAAGATCGATTCCCCCTGAATGTAGGTTGGAATCAACCACCAAAAGGCCTGATTCGAATTCGCCGGTACCGCGTCACCAGCTAAAGAGTAGTCACCCTTGGCGGCGGGATCCGGTTGTTTGTTAGGGTAGGACCCGTTGTTATCGATTGCGAATTGTCGAAGAGCCAGCGCGATCTGCTTGGCGTTGGACAAATCTTTGGTTTGATCGCCCCGTTCTTTGACACCGTTATACGCGGGCAACGCTATGCCGGCTAACACGGCGATGATCGTGATGACGATCAGCAGTTCGATAAGAGTGAATGCGGCGACGGAGACTTTCCTGATCATGATGAGGTCTTTAGGTGGGAGGGAAAAATCGCGGGAAATGCGTAAATGGTCAAGCCGTAAGAAACATGAAATGGGGGAAAAGAGTGCCCGCGAATCACGCAACTGGGCGCGAATACTTTGAAGCAAAGAGGTTTTGCCCACGAAATACACGAAATGACACAAAAAGGAAGACTCAGGATGGAGCTCTTTTGATGGGGTTCGTGGGCATTCTTTGGTTTACAAAATCTGTGGGCATCGTCTGACGCCCCTACAATTCGAGTTTATTCGCGCAGATTCGCGGACAAACGCTTCTGCCTGTCGCTAATCCGCGGTTCAACTCTTACTTTTGCAGCTTGAACGCTACCGTCGCCAGCGGCGGAAGGTTTATCAGGATCGAATGTTCCCGGCCCATCCAGGCTGAGTTTTCGCTCTCTCGGCCACCCAAATTGCCGACGTTGCTTCCGCCATAGGTTTCCGCGTCGGTATTAATCAGCTCGCGATAGAATCCTGCGTCTGGAACGCCCAATCGATAATCGTAGCGCACAATGGGGGTTGCATTGATCACGAACACCACCGTCTCGCCTTCACGGGATCGCCGGAGAAATGAAACCACGCTGTTATCGGCATCGTGAAAGTCGATCCACTCGAATCCTTCATAAGTGTCATCCTGCTGCCACAACGCCGGTTCATTCTTGTAAACGTAATTCAAGTGCTGAACCAGGCGACGCAGTCCATCGTGTTGCGGTTGCTCGAGCAGATGCCAGTCCAGGCTTTGATCGTGATTCCATTCATGTCTTTGGCCGAATTCACCGCCCATAAACAGCAGCTTTTTCCCCGGATGCCCGTACATCCACGCATAAAACATCCGAAGATTGGCGAACTTCTGCCAATCGTCCCCCGGCATCTTGTCAATCATCGAACGTTTGCCGTGGACGACTTCGTCGTGACTCAACACCAGCACGAAATGTTCATGGAAAGCGTAGAGCAACGAGAAGGTGATGTTGCCGTGATGAAATCGGCGGTAGATTGGGTCTAACGACATGTACTGGAGAAAATCGTGCATCCAGCCCATGTTCCATTTGAATCCGAATCCCAGTCCACCGAGATAGGTCGGCCGGGAAACGCCGGGCCAGGCGGTTGATTCTTCCGCGATGGTCATGATGCCGGGGAAACGCTCGTAACAGACTTCGTTACAGCGTTTCAGGAAATAAATCGCGTCCAGGTTTTCGCGGCCGCCATAGACGTTAGGCACCCATTCGCCCGCTTTTCGCGAATAATCCAGATACAGCATCGATGCCACCGCATCGACTCGCAGCCCGTCGATGTGATATTTATCCAGCCAGAAAAGCGCGTTGCCGATCAGGAAATTGCGAACCTCGTTTCGCCCGAAATTGAAAATCAGCGTGCCCCAATCCTGGTGTTCGCCCTGACGTGGATCGGCGTGCTCGTACAGATCGGTGCCGTCAAATTCAGCCAGGCCGTGCGCATCCTTGGGGAAATGCGCCGGCACCCAGTCCACGATCACCCCGATCCCGGCCTGATGACATTTGTCGATGAAATAACGCAATTCGTCGGGCGTGCCGAACCGGCTGGTCGGGGCAAAGTAATTCGTGACCTGATAGCCCCACGATCCTTCGAAGGGATGTTCCGCAATCGGCAATAACTCAATGTGGGTGTAACCCATTTCGAGCACGTAGGGCAGAAGGGTCTCCGCGAACTCCAGATAACTGAGAAACCGATTGCCCTCGTCGGACCGGCGGCGCCAGGACCCGAGATGGACTTCGTAAATACTCATCGGGCTGTTAGGCAAATCGCGCTTGGCCCGTGCTGTCATCCACTCGTGATCGTTCCACTGATACCGTTCCAGGTCGTAAACCAGTGATGAGGTCTGGAGACCGTGCTGACTGAAGAACGCGAACGGATCGCTTTTCACCAAAAGATCGCCGCGGTGTGTCCGGATCTCGAATTTGTAGTGAACATTGTCGCCGACGCCCGGCAAAAACAGCTCCCACACTCCTGCCCCGAGAAGTTTGCGCATCGGGTGCACCCGGCCATCCCAGTTGTTGAAATCACCCACCACGCTGACCCGCTGCGCGTTAGGAGCCCAAACCGCGAAATACACTCCGCGCTCGCCGCCAATCGTCCGAAGATGCGCGCCGAATTTGTCGTAAATCCGCCAGTGCTGACCCTCGCCAAACAGATGCAGATCCGTTTCGCCCATGATCGGGCCGTAGCCATACGGATCGCGCGCGGTCCACTCCGCGCCGGAATGCGCAGTAAAATGGAGCCGATAATCGAGATCGCGGGTTGCGCCTGGCACGGTGGCGCAGAAAAAACCGTCGCGATGAATTTTCTCCGCTTCGATTCTGCCGTCGGCGGTGTTGCCGTTCGTCTCAATCGCCACCTTTTCGGCATCGGGGCGAAAAATGCGAATGGCCAGGTCATCGCCCAGTCGATGGGGGCCAAGGACTCGAAATGGATCGGAGTGCGTCGCGGAAAGGAAGCTGTTTAGCTCGTCTGGAGGCAGGCCGGTGATCTCAAAAGGTTTCATCAGTCGTTAACCAATGGAAAAAGCTCCCTCTTCTATCGCCCGATGTGGCGCAGGCTTCAACTGTCGAACGCATGGGAATCCACCCCCGCGCGTGCTGAATCAGTTTTATGGAGCCGAACAAATTAGCGTCCGCTTTAGGCTGATTATGTCGAGGATAGCGGCGCAACGTGGCATCGGCTGGCAGCCGGCGCTACGCGGTTGCGCCTGTTTTGTAGCTCGGTCTTTGCGGACCACCTGGCCACAACTGCCGCCGGTGCAGCATCTGCTCCCGTGCGGTTGATTGCGCACCGTGGGTCGCGTACCTTCCATGCTGTGAACCGTGTAAATCCTGTCTAAATATTCCTTTTTAATGCAAACGCGTCCAGCTGACGCAGTTGACGAGCTGCTTCAAACTTATAGTGCGACCGGAGGTATCAATTATCTGGATGCCGCCGCTACCCTCCCGTCGCGACAGGCGATCGAAGGCGCGTGCGCGGAATTAATGAGTTTGATGTTTCCGG
>DATFCK010000223.1:0-8465 GCA_035253185.1 Chthoniobacterales bacterium
CGCAGCGCGTTATGGCTCATTCTCAATTCACCCGAGTATGTCGTCGAAAAATGAGCACTAATATTACTTACCCCACTCGTCGTAATTTTATCCGGCAGGCAGCCTGCGCCGCGCTCGGCACCACCGGCCTGCTCAGCACAATCTGGGATTTGCGCAGAGTCAACGCCGCTACCGCCGGAGGCGATTACAAGGCGCTGGTGTGCCTGTTTCTTTATGGCGGGAACGACGCCAACAACGTTCTCATTCCTAACGACACCACCAATTACGACATCTACTCGGCGGCCCGTGGATCACTGGCGATTCCACGCGCGGAGCTGCAGCCGTTGACCATCCCAACCGGAGACGGACGGCAATTTGGTCTCCACCCCAATCTCCCGGAACTGGCGAGCCTGTTTAACCAGGGAAAGCTGACCATGGTGGCAAATGTGGGCACACTGGTCGCGCCCACTACCCGCAAAGATTACGTCAATGGAACGGCAGCGGTTCCGGAGAACCTGTTCTCGCATGAAGACCAGGCGGTGCAATGGATGACGAGTGTGCCGGACCGTCAGGACATTCGAACCGGATGGGGCGGTAGAGCCGCCGATTTACTGGCTTCGTTAAACGGTAATTCCAAAGTGTCGTTAGCGCTTTCAATTGCCGGAACGAACACGTTTGAGGTAGGCAACACCGTAATTCCATACCTGATTTCGCCATCCGGCAGCGTCGGTTTACGAGGAATCGGCAGCCGCAATCAAAATGCGATGATTCGAATCCAGGGATTCAAGAATCTGCTCGCCCTGCCCCACCACAACTTGTTTGAGGCGGCTTATGCGGACACGATGAGCCGCTCGATTGAGCAGAATGAAATCCTAACCGCCGCACTGCGTGGCGTCACTCCGTTACAAACCGCCTTTCCGGCAACGGAATTAGGCCGGCAACTGGCCATGGTGGCAAAACTGATCGCGGCCCGAGCGAACCTTGGGATGCAGCGCCAGATCTTTTTCTGCGCCGTGGGCGGTTATGACACGCATGGTGATCAGATGCCGGCTCAAGCCGGGTTGCTGACCGAACTGAGCGGGGCGATGAACGCGTTCTATAATGCGACGGTCGAGATGGGCGTAGCCCAATCGGTGACGACGTTTACCGCTTCCGACTTCGGGCGAACGCTGCCGAGTAATGGAAACGGCAGCGACCACGGCTGGGGCAGCCACCAATTTGTCATGGGCGGCGCGGTGCGCGGCGGCCGGCTTTACGGAACATTTCCGACGCTGGCCGTTAACGGCCCTGATGACACCGAGGATGGCCGCTGGATTCCCACCACCAGTGTAGATGAATTCTCGGCAACGCTGGCGCGCTGGTTCGGAGTCTCTGATAGCGACATGCCCACGGTCTTCCCGAATATTGGGCGTTTCGCGCATCCGAATCTGGGGTTTCTAGCCTAACGGTCGAAGGGCGGTATGTAGAAGCGGCGTCCCCGCCGCTTTTGTTCCCACGCGACGAGCCGTCGCGTCTACGGGGAATGAAGCTAATAGTCCAAATGAGGACGATTCACCGCAGCTTTAGGAAGAGACCGACCCGGTCCTGAGCGGTAGCGGCGGTTCACTCCCGCGGTTGCCGGACCATGGCGATTGAGGTCAATCGCCGCTACCGGCTTCTCCATAACGCGCTGGGCAGGCTATGGCTGGCGACCTGGCAGGCGACACCGCTACGCACAAGAAGCAAAAACCCGTCGGTGATTTAGCTGATTCCTTTAGCTATGTTTCCGCTTCCATGCTCGATCAACGCATTCTGGTGATCACCGGGGCCGGGATCTCCGCTGAGAGCGGGATACCGACTTTTCGTGGGAAAGATGGTTACTGGCGGAATCTGGATCCTGCGAAGCTGGCTACGCCTGAGGCATTCCAGCGCGATCCGACGCTGGTCTGGGAGTGGTATCGCGAAAGGCGCGCCCGGATTCGCAGTGCTCAGCCTAACGATGCTCATCTGGCGGTAGCACGTCTGGCCAAGAGTTGCCGGGATTTTCTTCTCGTTACCCAGAACGTTGATGATCTGCACGATCGCGCTCAATCCGCGCACGGTCTGGTCGAGCGGGATCGAGTCGTGAAAATTCATGGCGACATCTTTCTGACCCGGTGCTCGCGTTGCGATCACAACTTTTACGAGCCCGATCGGGACGGCCTGGATGTGCCGTTATGCCCAATTTGCGGTGCAATGATGCGTCCCGGGGTGGTGTGGTTTGGCGAAACGCTCGACGTTAACCGAATCGGGCAGGTCGAATCCTGGTTGGAAAAAGGACGCTGCGACCGGGTTTTTGTGATCGGCACCACCGCGATGTTCGGTTACATCGCCCATTGGGCGTTACGTGGTGCCGAAGAAGACGCAGAACTCATCGAGATCAATCCCGATACGACCGCGTTATCGCAATACGCGACCCGATCAACCCATCAACCTGCGGGAGCGGTTATGCCGAAGTTGATCGATGAATTGCTGCGCGGGTGATGTGGCGCGAAAGGTGGGGACAGCGGTAACCGACCATGACAAGACGTAGGGCAAGCTTCCAGCTTGCCTGGATTTAGTTCGCAAGCTGGAAGCTTGCGCCACATTACCGGTTTCGCCGGGTGCATCCGGTGGTAGCGGCGATTGACCCAATCGCCATGGGGGTTCAGGTGAACCCGCTACCCGAACGATCCGCGGCGCGGCTTTGGGATTTGGTGTTTGAAGACTCCCCTGGAGGTTGGGGTTGGAGCTTGGTGCTTCCATCTCCGGCCGCCCGCCGGAGATGGTAGTTTGCGTTTCGGCCAGCATTGCGGTTGAATCAGCTGCAATGACGAACAAGCTGCGGGTCGGGGTCGTTGGTGTTGGCCATATCGGCAGCAATCATGCCCGGTTATACGCCGAGATTCCTTCGGCTGAGTTCGCGGCTGTTTACGATACTGACACCGCCAGAGCCTCGGCGATCGCGCGCAAGTACGGCGCCAAGACGGCCAGCACTATTTGGGAATTTGGGGATATGATCGATGCCGCATCGGTCGCGACGCCGACCACTGCGCATTATGACGTGGCGCGTGCGCTCCTCCAAAGCGGCAAACATTTACTGATCGAGAAACCGATTACCGAAACGACCAAGCAGGCCAGCGAACTGGTTAATATGGCCAGTGAAAGGAATTTGATCCTGCAAGTCGGCCATGTGGAGCGTTTCAATCCGGTGTTGAGCGCGTTGGAAGCGCGGCTGACGCACCCGCGGTTTATCGAAGCTCACCGGCTTTCGCCTTATCCCGAACGCAGCACCGATATCGGCGTGATACTGGATCTGATGATTCACGATTTGGAGGTGATTCTCCATTTGGTTCGATCGCCGGTGCAAACGATCGACGCGGTTGGAGTTCCGGTTCTCAGCAAAAGCGAGGACATCGCCAACGCCCGCATTCGATTCGAAAACGGTTGTGTGGCTAACGTTACATCCAGCCGGATCAGTCCTGAGCGAATGCGCAAGATCCGGGTCTTTCAGGAAGATGCGTATCTTTCGCTGGATTACCAAAATCAGAGCGGAGAAATTTATCGGCACGCTTTGGGCCGCATTACCCGTGACAAGGTTGAGATCGAGCGGGAAGAGCCGCTGAAACGCGAATTGAGTTCGTTTGTGGACTGCGCCATGACCGGGCGGGAACCGCGCGTATCGGGGTTTCAGGCCACGGCCGCGCTCGAACTGGCGATAAAAATCACGGAGCAAATTGCTCAAGGTGGTTAGGGACTTTTCACATACCGGGAGCGAAATTCGCTGCCGGGATCTGCGATGAAGACCAAGCTCATTTATTTTGTCGCGGGCGAAGCCAGCGCCGATAATCACGGTGCTGCGTTGATGCGGGCGTTACGCGATCTTGACCCCGGTATTCAGTTCTGCGGTCGCGGCGGACCGCAAATGCAGGCCATCGCCGGTCCCGGATTCGAAGATTGGATCGCTGACGCCGCTGTTCTCGGGTTGTGGGAAGTGATTAAGAAGTATGGTTACTTCCGCGAGAAATTTCGGCGCACGATCGCGGATATCGAGCGGTTGAATCCCGACGCGGTGTTGCTGATCGATTATCCCGGTTTCAATCTTCGTCTGGCTCGAGCGCTGCACCGCGGTACCAAGTCGCACAAGATCATTTATTACATCAGTCCCCAGGTATGGGCGTGGCACCGCGGGCGTATTCCCCAAATGGCACGCTGGATCGATTTGATGTTATGCATCTTCCCGTTTGAGGCTGATCTCTACAATCAATCGGGATTGCGAACACGTTTCGTGGGGCATCCCATGATCGACCGGCTGGCCGCGAGCAAGGTCACCATGACCCGGGATCCCAATCTGGTGGCGCTTTTTCCGGGCAGTCGGGAACGCGAGATCCGAAAGATATTCCCCATTTTAATGCAGGTCATAAGGCTGTTGCACGAGCGTCGCCCTCAGCTTCGATTTGAAGTAGCAGCCGCGTCCGAGCAACTGGCGAGCGCGATGCACAAAGCGGCCCGCGGTGAACGACTCTCGCAAATAGAGATTCGGTTAGGCGATTCAGCCGGCCTGATGCAACGAGCCGCGGTGGGGCTGGTCGCGTCGGGCAGTGCGACGCTCGAGGCGGCGTATTTCCGGTTGCCGTTTGTTCTGATCTACAAAGTTGCATGGCTTACTTATGTAGCCGCGAAAATGGTGGTGCGGGTTCCGCATATCGGGATGCCTAACGTGCTGGCCGGTCGCGAGATTGTTCCGGAATTCATTCAACATCACGCCAATCCGGAGAGAGTAGCGGATTCGCTTCTTTCTTTGATGGAGGATGAATCGAAGAAGCGCCGGATGTTGATGGAGTTCGATGCCATCATGGAGCGGTTAGGGGAGGGTGGCGCAAGTGAGGTCGCCGCTCGCGAGATCGTATCCGAGCTGAACGGCGCCAATGTCGTTCGCAATGAAGTTGAAAAAATCCCGGGCTGATGAATATCTGGGACATTTCTCGCACGCTGGCGAATGATCTTGCGCCCTGGCCTGGTGACACTCCGTTTCACTTCGACCTCGCGGCCCGTTTGGGCGAGAACGCCGTGGTTAACGTCGGCGCCGTCACCATGGGCGTTCACAATGGAACACATGCTGATGCCCGTTTTCATTTTGAAGATGACGGATGGACGATCGATCAAGCACCGTTGGAGAGTTACTTTGGCCCGGCGGTGGTCGTCGATCTGACGGCAAAGCTTGCCAGCGGCCCAACCGATCTAATAACGATTGCTCACTTACAGGAAAGTTCCGAACAGTTAGGCGAAACGTCGCGGCTGCTTCTAAAAACCGGGGTTTGGCCGGACAATACCGTGTTTCCTTCCAAAATTCCCGTCCTGGCCTACGATGTGCCGGAATGGTTGAAAGACAGAGGCGTTACTCTGTTAGGGATGGACTTGCCGTCAGTTGACCCGATCGACGCGAAAGTGCTGGCCAACCATCAGGCACTGGCTCACTGGGAAATCGCAATCGTCGAGTCCCTCGACCTTAGCGAAATCGAGCCTGGCGTTTATAATCTGGCAGCGTTCCCACTAAAGATTGCAGGGGGAGATGCAGCTCCGGTTCGAGCAATTCTGTGGCGCGACTAGCGAGCTCTACCGGTTAGACAATACTAAACGATGCTGGACCAGCGAGGTGCCGCAAGGGTATTGAGCGATCGCCGGACATTTTGGTTCGTCGCGTTTTTGGCGCTCGCCTTGTTTGTTAGCGCCAATCTGCCGTGGCAGGTCGATGACTACGACCAGGCGAAACAAGCGTTCACTTCGTTTCAAATGGTCAACGAAGGCCGCTGGTTGTACCAGACTACGCCACATGACAGAATCGCGACTAAGCCGCCGCTTATCGGCTGGATGTCAGCGGGATTTTACCTGGCAACCCGATCGTGGGAAAACGCGTGGCGCCTGCCGTCATTGTTAGCCGCGCTCACCCTTGGCGCGTTGCTCTATCGATGCAGCGAGCGTGCTTACGGCAGGGTTGCGGGATTGATCGCCTTCGCCGCCTTCGCGTTCGATCTACTGACACCGCGGCTGGCCACGCTTGTTCGTACCGACATGCCTCTGGCCCTTGCGATCTTCGCGGTCGGCGCCTTGATCTGGGAAAAGCTCCGGACTGAACGAAAATGGGGAACCAGGGACCGTTTTGTCATTTTTTTGTGCCTAACGGCTGGAATGTTGATCAAAGGACCGGTGGTGTGGGCATTTCTGCTTCCCGGAATCATTGGTTTCCAAGTGTGGCAACGTAAGACTAATGCCTCGGCATTCCCCGGTTGGTGGCCATGGATCGCCTCGCTCGTGGTATTTCTGACCTGGGTTTACGGAGGTATTCGTTTGGTGCCTAACTTTTATGAAGATGTGGTGGTTCGCGAATTTCTGGGCCGGTTCGGCGGAGAAGTCCATCGCTCGCAACCGATCTTTTTCTACCTGCCGCATTTGATCCATAAATTCGCGCCCTGGAGTTTTTTGCTGATCGGACTGACTTTTCTGCAGCTGCGCCGAGGTAGCGGCAACGGCCGCCCCTCCACCAATTTCCGGCAACATCCGGCCGCGGCCGATGTGTCACACGGGCGGTCTGCGAAGATATCCCCTGCCACCGGCTGGCTTATTTGCTGGAGTGTGGGGGCCATTGTGGCGATGTCGCTCCTGCCGTCCAAGCGAGTCGATCGCATCTTTCCGGTGATTCCGGTGCTCAGTATGTTGTTAGGCGCGCAGGTCGCCGTGTTCGCGTCACGCCTCCAATATCGAACTCCAATTTACCGATGGTGCACTGCCGCCCTGGCTGCTGGAATTCTCATGAGCGGCGGTTACTTCGGCTGGAAAGCCGGCGTCGGTTACCGGGAGAATCGCGCGGCGCTGGCCGACTTTGGAGCGAAGGTGCGAAAGCAATCCGAGCTTCATAAATGGCGTTACGCCGTCGTTTCTGCACCGGATGAAAGTTTGCTCCTGTATCTGCGCAAAACTGAATTCATCCTGCCTCGACAGGCTGCGGAGAAGTGGAACTCAGGAAATATCGATGCGGTGGTGGTATCGACGCGCGATGAGCCGGACTTAGTTGCTCAACTGAGCCCAGCCGCGGCTACCATGTTGCGTTCGGTGCACCGGACGGATGGCGATTCGCTTGACTACGCATTACTGGGCAAATCAGCGCCAACCGATTGAGCATTTCGCCTTGTAACTTTGTCGGTTTGTAACGATGTAACCATCGCATGCCTGATTTTCCAGCCCGGGATTTGGAAACGCTATGGGCTCCATGGCGCGTCGAATATTTCGAGAAGCATCCTCCCGATCGGGATTTTCTAAACCGCGCGGCCACCGCCAGCGATGACGCTCAGCATCTGGTGATAGCCCGCCGTAAAACTGCCTTTTTGATGATGAATCGTTATCCATACGCGGTGGGTCATCTGATGGCAGTACCCTATCGCAAGACCGCCGAGATCGGATCGTTAGGCGACAATGAAGTAGTGGAACTGTGGCGGCTGGTTACTCACGCCCAGGCCCTGTTACGTTCCGCCATAAAGGCTCAGGGTTTCAATGTCGGTCTCAACCTCGGCGAGTGTGCCGGGGCCGGAGTGGCCGACCATCTGCACATTCATATTGTGCCGCGCTGGAATGGTGACACCAATTTCATGCCGGTCATCGCGGGAGGGCGCACGATTTCCGAAGGTCTGAATTCACTTTACGATAAATTGATGGCTGCCCAGCAACGCCTAACTGCAGACCAACGGCAATGAGCACCTGGATCGAGCCACCACCGCCGCAAAAACGGATGGGCTGCTTTGCCAAAGGCTGTCTGATTCTGTGCGTCTTTTTTGCTTTGCTGGTCGCGGCGTTCATTGCCGGTACTTACGTGGCCATTCGTTATGTGCGGAGCGAATACCTAACCCAAACCCGGACCGAGCTTCCGGCAACTGCTCCAACCGAGGAAGAACAACAGGTAGCAATGACGCGATGGCAGACATTCGAAAATCACGCCCGAGCGCATGAATCTGCCCGTCTGGAGATGACAGGCGAGGACTTGAACGCATTGATTGCAGCGCATCCGCTGTTGCGAGGGAAAGCTTACGTGAGCGTCGATGGCGACGCGGCCCATCTTCAGGTGAGTATTCCGTTAACCAACTCGCACTGGTTCGAAGGCCGTTACATAAATGGCGAGTGCACGGTGCAGGCCGGTCCCACCGGTGATCCCGGTGGCGTGCGGATCTCAAACATCAGCGTGAACGGGCGAGCGGTCGCCGACGAGGCGATGCAATGGAGATATGGTCCATGGTCGGTTCGCCGCTTTATTAATGATTGGAGCGCGGATCATAACCTGAAAACATTCGAAATTCGCGATGGCCGGGTGATTCTCGAAAGCGGCGGCTCTGATGAGTCACGTTGAACAGTTAAACCGTTGAACCGTTGAACCGTTGAACCGTTGAACCGTTGAACCGTTGAACCGTTGAACCGTTGAACCGTTAAACCGTTAAACCGTA
>DATFCK010000224.1:0-2080 GCA_035253185.1 Chthoniobacterales bacterium
CAGTTCGATGTCCTGCTTTATCGAGCGCCCGTAAAATTCTTCGATCAGGCGCTTGGTCTGACGCGCCGCGCCCGGCGCTCCTTGCAATACTTTCTCGGCGAACGCTTCGGCGTCGGCGATCGCTTCCGCTTCGGTCGCGACCACTCGATTAACCAGGCCAATTTCGCGGGCGCGTTCGGCGTCGATCAATTCTCCTCCGAACAGTAGTTCGCGGATATCGCGTTCGCGCAATTGCCGGCGGAGAAACGTCATTACCAGTCCGGCCACCAGGCCGCGGCGCACTTCCGGATAACCGATTTTTGTTTTCGCCGCCGCCACCACGTAATCGCAAGCCGACATGATTCCGGCGCCACCGGCCACCGCCGCGCCATGGACCGCAGCGATGGTGATAAGGCGGGACTCGCCCAGCGCCATTAGCGCTTTTGCCACCAGATCGGCAGTCGCGTGAGCTTTGGAATGATCGGAAGCGTCCTTCAGATCGAGACCGGTGCAAAAAGCGGCGCCGGCTCCGCGCAGAATGAGAATCCGTTCCTCAGGCTGATCCGAAGCCATTTTGATGGCGGCGATGAGATCAGTAAGCAGTTGAAGCGACAACGCGTTTCGGCGGTCCGGCCGGTTCAACGTTACTACGGTGACGTGTGGACTTTTCTTTTCGACAAGAACGACAGGCATGGGTTCGTACAGATAGGGTTAAAACGTTGAAGCGTTAAAACGTTAAATCGTTAAATCGTTGAATCGTTAAATCGTTGAATCGTAAATGGGACACGGGCCATCTTGCGGAAGCAATGTTGACGCTTCTAGGCTATTCTGCCCAGGAAGTTGTAAGAATGGAAACTGTTAAAATCGTCGAATGTCCGCGCGATGCATGGCAGGGCTTGCCGCATATTATTCCCTCGGACCGCAAAGCTGAATATCTCCGCGGCCTGATATCGGCCGGGTTTCGTCACATCGATGCGGTGAGCTTTGTGTCTCCGAAGGCGGTGCCTCAGATGGCTGACAGCGAACTCGTTCTCGAACAGCTCGGGCCGACTAACGACGTTGAAATTATTGGCATAGTCGTTAACGAAAAAGGAGCCGAGCGGGCGATCAACACCAAGGCGGTAAAGACGCTGGGTTATCCCTGCTCCACATCGGAGACATTTCTGCGAAGGAATCAGAATCAATCGACGGAAGAAAACCGGGCGGTGCTGAAGACGATCAAGAATCTGGCCGACAAAGCCGGGCTCGGCGTCGTGGCTTATCTTTCGATGGGGTTCGGTAATCCATACCATGATCCGTGGAGCGAAAGGAAAGTCGCGGAAACCGCGCGAAGAATCGTGGACATGGGAATCACTGCGGTGTCGATCGCGGACACGGTTGGAGCCGCCGGCCCGGATCTCATTCAAAAAGTCCTAGCGACAGTTTTACCGGAAGTCGATGATGCCGAAGTTGGCATCCACATGCACAGCAGTCATGCCGATGCCGCAGCTAAAGTGCTGGCCGCGTTCGATGCTGGTTGTCGTCGATTTGATTGTGCGCTGGGCGGACTTGGTGGTTGTCCTTTCGCGCAGGACGAACTCATCGGGAACGTTCCGACGGAAGAAGTCCTGGGCGCGCTGGAGCGACGGGGCGTTGATCTGCCAATCAAAAGCGCGATCGATCCAGTGGTCGCGTTAAACGCGAAGATTGGCGCCGAGTTTTCAGGTAGCGGCGATTGACCCCAATCGCCATGGTCCGGCAGCTGCCGGAGTGAAGCGGCGAAACCGACGAAATGCGCGAGTCCGTGTTAAGGAGAACATCGGTGCCGGGTTTTCGGCGGTGGCGTTGATTGGCTCCCAATCGCCATGTCGCTTCAGTGAAGCGCCGCTACCAAGGCAGTGCGTGATTCGCGTTAAAGGTGAAGGTTGGTACCGGGTTTTCGGCGGTGGCGTTGATTGGCTCCCAATCGCCATGGCGCTTCAGTGAAGCGCCGCAACCAAGGCAGTGCGCGATTCGCGTTAAACGCGAAGATTGGTGCCGGGTTTTCAGGTAGCGGCGATTGACCCCAATCGCCATGGCGCTTCAGTAATCGCCGCTACCCGCGACACTCTGCGATTGGGGA
>DATFCK010000225.1:0-3390 GCA_035253185.1 Chthoniobacterales bacterium
GATTCAAACCAATCGGACCGATCTTTCCGATCTCGCTCAACTTCGCAGCCTAACTGAATGGCTCAGCACCGGCGCAATCGAAGTCGATCTTCTAGTCAACAACGCCGGTCTGGGAGATCTGGGTCCATTTGCCGCCGCCGAATACCAACGTCTTGAGCAGATGGCAATGGTTAATATGAATGCGCTGACTATCCTGACCCGCGCCGTCCTCCCCAGTATGATCGCAAAGGGTAGCGGGGCGATCCTCAACGTGAGTTCGTGCGCGAGTTTTCTGCCAATTGCGAATTTTGCCGTTTACGCCGCCACCAAGGCTTACGTCACCAGCTTTAGCGAAGGTTTACGCGCAGAACTGCGCGGCACCGGCATAGGCGTTACCGCGCTTTGTCCCGGTCCGGTCCACACTGAATTTACGGATGTGGCTTACCGCCCGGAATCCGTGCGCGATCCGAGCCCGGAATTCAGTCATGTATCGGCGGAACGCGTAGCCAAAGCCGGCTTGGAAGGCGTAGAACAGGACAAGCCGGTCGTTATTCCCGGCATGGCAATGAAGATCGCGATGTTCTTCGCCAGAATTACGCCGATGCCGCTTCTGCGTTTCGGCTCGGCGTTGTTTGCAAAACGCGCCTAGAAACAAAAGCGGCGGTCATAAGACCGCCGCCTCGTGTTCATGAATTTTTGCGCGCGTGGCGCGGGGCCAAATACTATGACGATTTGTACTTAACCGAGCAGCCGTACGGCTTCGTCGTTGGATTCGATACCGGCTTGCCGGCAAGCGACTCCTCGAGCGCAGCTTTTACATAGTTAGTCGATTCAGGAATATCGGCCGGGTTGGGCGACGCTTTGCTGTCGATGGCGCCCTGGTACACGACCTTTCCTTCGGGATTGATAACGAACATCTGCGGCGTGTTTTTAGCGCCGTATGCCTTGCCTACTTTCCCATCAGGATCGAGCAGCAACGCAGTCTGATGCGTTTTCCACGAGCTCAGAATTTTCTGCGCCGCTTCGGGAGACAAATTACCCTCTGTTCCAGGAGCATTTGAATCGATGGTAAGCCAGACCACGCCTTTGCTGGTGAATTCCTGCTGCAGCTTCTGCATGTTGTCGCTGCCGTAATGCTTTTTCACGAACGGGCATTCAGGGTTAAACCACTCCAGCACGACGTATTTCCCTTTGAAATCGGAGAGCTGATGCGTCTTTCCCTTTGCATCCGGAAGTGAAAACTCCGGCGCTTTTGCGCCAACTGCTGGTGAATCCGCAGCGAAAATGCTCGCCGCAACGATTGAGCTGAGACCGGTCAGGATTGTTTTTTTTATCATAAGTTATTGAGAAGCAACACGGCGTGATACGCCTTCAAGTTTTTCCAACACGATGTTTTTGGTGAGCAATTCCGGGAAAACAATCGGTTCCCCTGAGTTCCCCGGATACAACACATAAAGTGGGACACCTACCCGCCCAAATTGTTGCAAATATTTGGTGACGACCGGGTCTCCATTGGTCCAATCGGCCTTCAATTTGGTGACGCCGCGTTGTTTGAATGCATTTTTTACGACGTCGCTTTCGAGCACCTGCGCTTCGTTGAATTTGCAATTAAGGCACCAGGCCGCGGTGAAATCGATGAACACCGGATTTCCTGCTCGCAGTTCCGATTGCAACTTTTCCTCGGTGAACGCCTGCCAGTCGCCGGTTGGCAATGCTGGGCCGGCGACCTCCGAGTTCCGAAACTTGTTTCCGACAAAATAGGTTCCTCCGCCGGCTAGCAGCAGAACAATGACAATGACCGCGACGCCCCGGGCCCGTGCCGATGCCGTCGGTACCAGAAAAACTCCGGCGATCCAGCACGCGAGACTCACCACCAGCAAGAACGCACAAGTCCAGATCAGACCGTCGAGTCCCCGTTGGGCTCCGATGACGTAAAGCAGAAACAGCAAAGTGGCGAGGAGCAGAAAACCCATGAGCTGTTTCACGAGGTTCATCCACGCGCCGGGCTTGGGAAGAAATCGCAACCAGGCCGGCTGCGCGCACAGCAGCAGATAGGGAAGCGCCATTCCGGCAGCGATCGCCATGAACATGGCCATGATCACCGTTCCCGATTGCGTAAACGCAAATCCGAGAGCCGGTCCCAAAAAAGGCGCGGTGCAGGGCGTGGCTAACAACGTAGCAAACATGCCGTGGAAAAATGACCCGGCATCGCCTTCCTGCGCGACCACCGACAGCATGCCTTTGGTCGCGGCCTGCGGAAGAAACACCTCGAACACCCCAAACATGTTCAAAGCGAACACCAAAACCAGCACGCTCATCCCGAACACGAAATAGGGGTTGGTGAATTGGAAAGCCCACGTGATCTGGTGACCGGCTGATTTCAATGCGATCAACAACAAACCGAGCATGATGAACCAGGCGAAAATGCCGGCCACAAATGCCAGTCCGCTTCGGATAATTTTGCCGCGGCTTTGTCCGGCCTGCTGGATGAATCCGAAAATCTTGAGCGAGATCACCGGCAATACGCACGGCATCAAATTCAGAATGGCGCCGCCGAGGAATCCGAAGAAAAACAACGTCAGCAGCCCCTGCTGCTGCGACCCGGGTATGGAGGCAGCCGATCCCGCCGGCCTAACGACTTGCACAGCCCAGGCCCGACGATCCGGTGAATCATCGCTACTACCGAAAACGAATATTCCATCGACGGCGGTGACGTTCTTGTCCGCCGATTCCACCGGAATTCGCAGCGTAACGCGATTGTCCGTTCGATTTTCCACCGATGGATGAGAAACAACCACGCTCGGTTCCGGAGCCGGGAAAAAATCGACGAATGGAAATTTCCGTAAATCATCGCCTTCCACGATCAGCCGAATGGCTGACGCGTCACGACTCCAGGTCGCTTTCAATCCATCAGCCGGCCACGCTTGCGGCAGTTGTTTTCGAAAGCGTTCAAACAATTCCGCATTAGCGGGACCGGCTTGTTCGGCAACCGGGAGATCCAGTTTAAGCTTCGCGCTGCCCGGGATGCAGATCTTTTCGCAAACTAACCAATTGGCTTCAGCGCTGAGACTAACGTTTTGCTCACGCATATTGGCGGGAGGCGTGATTTCCTGCATCAACAGAACGTCATCGTGGTAGCCGTAGATTTGAATGTCGCCCGGTTCGTTCAACTTCAGTGGGATCGGCCACTGGATATCGGCGGTCTTCCAACCATCCGGAAGGGTCCACTTAAGATCAGTAGGGATGCCGGCGTCGCCGGGGAATTTCCAGTAGGTATGCCAACCCGGGACCATGTGGAGCAGAAGGCCAACCGTGAACGGCTTGCCCGGAACAATAGCGGTGGTATCGGCTACCAGCTCCGCCCGCACCAGCTGCCGGCCTTCGTAGACCTGCGCCGAGGTAAAACGAATC
>DATFCK010000226.1:0-2219 GCA_035253185.1 Chthoniobacterales bacterium
GATACAGAGGAAAAAATGCGTTTTGCTGGCGAGCGCGAAATCGGGCGCATTGAACACTGGGTGATACAGCCGGGGCAGTCCATTTGCCCAAAGCATGGCGACCAGTCCGGCGATCGCGGCGAAGAGCACGGTCAGCTCAAAGGTGATCGGAATAAATGCCGGCCAGCTGTGAAGCGGCCGTCCGCCGACATTCAGGGCGTAATCGACCGTCGCCGAGTAAACCTGCATTCCGTAGCCGGTAACGGCGCCGCATATTCCACCTGCCAGCATAGCCGGCGGTACCCCGGTGCGACGAAATCCAATTGCCTCGGCCAGTCCTTCGACCGCGTAGGGAGAATACGCATCCATTTTTCGATAACCAGCCGTGTAGGCAGCGCGCGCCGCATGCAATACCTGTTCCGGCTTGGTGAATTCGGCCATGATCCCGTAGAGTTGCGATTCGTTAGGCATCAGCCCCGGCCCTCCGATTTCTTGTGAACCAGGTAACGCATCTCGCTGATCGAGATCGCAGGCAGAACGCGCAGGAAAAGAAAGAACAACGTCGCGAATAAACCGAATGAGCCGAGCAGCGTCATCCAATCCCAGCGCGTGCCGTGGAACATGCCCCACGCCGCGGGCGTGAAGTCGCGGTGCAGACTGGTGATGACGATGACGTAGCGCTCAGTCCACATCCCGACATTCACCAGTATCGAGATGATGAACAGGGCGGCGACGCTGGTCCTTAAGCGTTTAAACCAGAGCGCCTGCGGAACAATTACGTTGCACGCAACCAGCAGCCAGTACGCGGGCGCGTAGGGACCGAACATGCGGTTCAGCGTCATGTAAATTTCGAACTTGTCCTCGCTGTACCACGACATGAACGCTTCGGTAATGTAGCCGTGCGCCACCATCAGCCCGGTCGCAAGCATCACTTTGGCCGAGTTCTCAAGATGCTTTAGGGTGATGAAATCTTCGAGGTGATAGAACTTGCGTATCGGAATCGCCAGCGTGAGCACCATTGCGAATCCGGAAAAAATCGCGCCGGCCACAAAGTAGGGCGGGAAGATCGTGGAATGCCAGCCCGGCACGATGGCGATGGAGAAGTCGGTGGAGACAATGCTGTGCACCGAAAGCACAAGCGGCGTCGCCAGCCCGGCCAGAAGCAAATACAGAACGTGGAAACGTTTCCAGTGCCGGGCGGAACCGCGCCAGCCCAGTGCGAAAATCCCGTAGCTGATCTGGGCGAATTTATTCTTTGCCCGGTCGCGCATGGTCGCCAGGTCGGGAATCAAACCGACATACCAGAAGATGAGCGACACCGTCAGATAGGTAGCGACCGCGAACACGTCCCACACCAGCGCACTGCGCCACTGCGGCCACAAATTCATGGTGTCGGGATATGGCAGCAGCCAATAGAACACCCACGGACGACCGAGATGCAGAAGTGGAAATGTTCCCGCGCAGGCAACCGCAAAGAGCGTCATCGCTTCGGCAAAGCGGTTGATCGATGTGCGCCAATCCTGATGCAGCAAAAGCAGGATCGCCGAGATGAAGGTGCCGGCGTGTCCAATGCCTATCCACCAAACGAAATTTGTAATCGCGAAGCCCCACGCGACCGGAATGTTTACTCCCCAAATTCCGACGCCTTTGATCAACAGCCACGCGATGGCGAACAGGAACAGCATCAGCAACGCGAACGCGATCGAAAAACCCGCAATCCAGCTGCGATGGACCGGACGAGTGAGAACGAGGTCTGTGATTTTGCGGGTGACAGAAGCGCTGTCGTAACCGGACGCGACGATTGGCTCGGCAAATTCTGTACTCATGCCGGTTTGAGCTCCGGATTTGGGTTGCGCAACTTCGCCAGATATTTTGTGCGCGGGCGGGTGTTGAGTTCGGCGAGCATTCCATAGCTCAGCGGTGATCCATGAAGTTTGGTCACGAGGCTGTTAGGATCATTCAAGTCGCCGAACACAATCGCGTCCGCGGGACAGGCTTGCGCGCATGCCGGGATGATTTCACCGTCCTGAATTGCGCGGTTCGCTTTTTGCGCGTCGATCTTCACCGCGTTGATGCGCTGAATACAGTAGGTGCATTTCTCCATCACCCCGCGGCTGCGAACGGAGACATTTGGATTGCGCATGAGCTTTCGGGTGGACGGCTGCTCGAACTGGTTGGCGTCGTATTCGAGAAAATTGAATCGGCGCACCTTGTAGGGACAGTTGTTGGAGCAATAGCGC
>DATFCK010000227.1:0-2230 GCA_035253185.1 Chthoniobacterales bacterium
GACGACAGCCGTTTGTTGTAGCCGGGTCGTTGACCCCCGGCCGGGTACAACGCGGTCCGATGCAACCGGGGTCAGCGACCCCGGCCACAGCGGCGTTTCGCTTCCGCCAAATAAGTTTCATCAATCTCGAATCCGATAAACTTTTTCACCCGACAGCGCCGCGCAGCCACCGCCGAATTTCCAATTCCAAGAAACGGATCCATCATCGTTTGCACGCGTTTAATGCCGTGCAATTTGATGCACCACTCTGCCAATTGCACCGGGAATGTAGCCGGATGGGGCCGTTCTTTGTCGCGCCGCTGAATCGTTTCGTAGGGAACGAACCAGGTGTTGCCGCGGCACCGAAGATCGCCGCCTTTGGTATGTGCCCAGCGCGCAATGTTACTTTTGTCCTGGTACGGCACGCCGAGCGCCAGCCGGTCTAATTCTACTTTGCCGGTTAGGCTGAAGTGAAATACGTATTCATGACAATCGTTCAGAAAACGTTTCGAACTGATCGGCTTGAAGTGGCCATGCGATTCAGTGGCATCGGCCCGATCCGTTATAGTGATCGATTTGATCCAATGGATTGTGTTCTGGAGCATGAATAGTTCGCGAAATCGCAGCGCGAGCTCATGCGGCAGCATCGGGTTTGACGGAGCGCTGCCGATGTTTAGAAAAAACGATCCGTTAGGCCTGAGCAGGCGACCCGCTTCGGTCGCCCACTCTGTACACCAGTTGAGATAGGATGCGCGATCCTGTTTGTCCGAGTATCGACCATACTTGATGCCAAGGTTGTAAGGCGGGGACGTAACCACCAGATCCACCGAACGCGATTTGAGGCGGCTCATGCCGTCGAGGCAATCTTCGAGCCTGATATCGAATTGCGTCACCGCACTAATCTCAGCCATGCTGCGCTGCGGTACAAGTCAAAACGCAGCGCCATTATTCCTATTTTGAACTCGGAACACCAAGCACCACACGTTGTCATCCTGAGCGAAGTCGAAGGATCTCTCTTACTTGTGTGACGTTACACTTCGATGAGGGATCCCTCGACTACGCTCGGGATGACATGGCTAAGCTTGGAGTGCTGCCACGCTGTAGCACTTGGCCGCTGGCCAAATACACCCATAACGCAAATAGCCTAAAGGAGATCGTTCGTTTCGTGGCAAGCTGCCACAAAATACAGGCTGGCAGCCTTAGCTCCCCAGAGCTGCGCCGGATTCGCGAGCGTTCACAAATTCGTTATTGTAATCCAGATGTCGGATAAGCCTTCCAAACTGAAGATCGCCGGCCGCGAGTTTGGCTCACGGTTGCTGGTGGGCACCGGCAAGTTCTCTTCCAACGAAGTGATGCGGGACGCTTTGAATGCGAGCGGCACCGAGATCGTGACCGTGGCGCTGCGACGTGCGGATTTATCCGGCAAGCACGATCCGTTCGCTAACATTCTTGATTTTGTCGATCCCAAACGTTTTCTGCTCCTGCCTAACACCAGTGGCGCGCGGAATGCCGAGGAGGCGGTCCGGCTGGCAAGACTTGCGGTCGCGGCGGGTTTGCCTAACTGGTTAAAACTCGAGATTCATCCCGATCCGCGTTATTTGCTTCCGGATCCGGTAGAGACGCTGGCCGCAGCCGAAATTCTGGTGAAGGAAGGTTTTATTGTGCTTCCCTACATCAATGCCGATCCGGTTTTGGCTAAACGTTTGCAGGACGTCGGAACAGCCACGGTGATGCCGTTAGGCTCGCCGATCGGTAGCAATCGCGGCATCGAAACACGGCCGCAAATCGAGATCATCATCGAACAAGCAACAGTTCCAGTGGTGGTTGATGCCGGCCTGGGCGCTCCGAGCCAGGCCGCCGAAGCGATGGAAATGGGTGCTGATGCGGTGCTAATCAACACCGCTATCGCGATCGCATCCGATCCGGTCCGAATGGCACAGGCGTTCGCCCGCGCCATCGAGGCTGGACGCGACGCGTTCGAGATCGGTGTAGCAGAAAAGCGCGCAACTGCGGCGGCAACCAGCCCGATCGCGAATTTGTTTTCGGACCAGAATGGTTAGGTAAGAATTCGCGTTCTTCGCCGCAAGTTCGGCGGAAATTTCTTCACCCGCCGTTAACGCACCATTTTGCGCGAAGCGCTTTGGAGTGCGGTGCGTCCCGCACCGCTTTCCGGCGAAGACAAGGAGACAGCCACGTCCGTTTTTCTCAAAGCGGTGCGGGGATGCACCGCACTCCAAAGCTATCGCGAAAT
>DATFCK010000228.1:0-2218 GCA_035253185.1 Chthoniobacterales bacterium
GGCCGCTCGGAAGAAAATGATTGCGATTCATGCCCATGGCGAAAAGTTGCAGCCGGTGGGGTTATCTCCGTTCATGGAGCAGGAATTCGACACTGACGGATACGTTGACCCCGATAGCCAAGCGCCGACGCAACCGTTAGCAGCCGACAGCAAATCAGCCGCTAAGTAACACCGTGCGTCTCGCTCCAGCGCGCCGCGTAGGCGACTAATTCCGCTGCGCTCGTCACCCCGAGCTTTTCCCGGATATGCGAACGGTGCACCTCAATCGTTTTCGGACTCAGATGCAGTTCATCCCCAATCTCCTTCATCGTCTTGCCTTGGCCGATTAGTTGAAACACCTCCAATTCGCGGTCGCTTAAGCCTTCCAGCGGCGAATCCATCGTCTTTCTGCCGCCGGACATTTTCTCCAGCAATTTCCCGGTCATCTTCTCGCTCACAACGATCTCGCCGTTTAAGACGCGCCGCATTGCCGCGATCAATTTATCACCGCCCTCCTGTTTCCGAATGAAGCCGCGGCCTCCGGCGCGCAAAACACGGTCGGCGTACAGCGATTCATCGTGCATCGACATGACCAGAATTCGCAATTCCGGGTGAATAGCGCGCACATCCTTGATGAACTCGATTCCGTTTTTTCCCGGTAGAGTGATATCCACGATCACCAGGTCTGGTTTCAACTTGCTGACCGCGTCCATTCCCTCGTTCGCGGTCGTGGCCGTACCGCAAACGTCAAGATCATCCTCATGTTTGATAATTTCGGCAACGCCTTCCCGGACCATAACGTGATCGTCAATAATCAGGACTCGGCGCTTTTTCGGTCCCGATTTTCCCCTGGTTGTAGGTCGCTTCTTCACAGGTCAGACCGAAAACTAACGATAATCTTCGTGCCGTCGTTAACCCCGGAGCGAACTTCCACATCCGCCCCAATCATTCCGGCGCGATACGCAATGGTGCGCAGACCCATGCCTTCGAGTCCGCGTTGCGCCTGTTGCGACGAAAACCCAATGCCGTCGTCGGCAATCATAAGCACATTTTTGTCGCCTTCTTTCTCAAGCGAGATTGTGATTTGCTTTGCTTGCGCGTGCTTAAGCGCATTGTTGACCGCTTCCTGCGTAATTCGAAACAAATGCGTAGCCGCGCTCGGATCCTGAATCGCGATTTTTCCCTTTGCCCGAAAGCTGCATTTTATCTTGAACAGTGTCGCGATACTGCTGCTCAATTCTTCCAGCGCGGAAACTAGACCATTTGTTTCGAGCGCAACCGGCGCCAGTCCGCGCGCCAACATCCGAGTTCGATCAATACTCTCACTGACGTCGGCGCCGATTTTGTCCAGCCGGTCGAGCACTTCCGCCGATTGCATCTTCGGCAACTGTTTCCTGAGCGCATCGCAAAAGAAACGAATGCTGGCCAGACGTTGGCATAGATCGTCGTGGAGATCGCTTCCGAGACGCCGTTTTTCCTGGTCACTGATCTGAAGAATTTCCCGCTCTAATTCTTTGCGCGCGGTGATGTCGCGAACCAGACCGGTAAAAATTCGGCGATCGCCAAGGTTGGTGGCGCTAACGGCCAGGTCCATCGGAAATTCGGTGCCGTCTTTCCGGCGACCCCGCACTTCGCGACCAATGCCGATGATACGGCGTTCGCCGGTTCGACGATAACGTTCCAGATAACCGTCGTGTTCGGATCGATACGGCTCGGGCATCAACATCGACACATTTTTGCCTATCACGTCATCCGTCGTATATCCAAAAATACGCTCCGCCGCCGGATTCATTGTTTCAACAATACCGCGTTCATTGATGGTGATAATTCCGTCTACCGCGGTGTCGACTATCCCTTTCAAACGCGCAGCGGTGTCGCGCAACTCATGCTCGAATTGAATTCGTGAAATCGCCGTCGCCAGGATATTGCTAATCGATTCGAGAAAATGAATGTCGTCGGCATTGAAGGCGCGGGTCTGCATCGTGTGGACGCTCAAGCCGCCGAAAGCGCGGCGGCCTCGGCCTTGAATCACGACGGCGGCGCTGCTGGTTACGCCATGTTCTTTCATGAATGGCGGAAGACGCAGGCGCGCATCGTTCCGGGCATCGGCAATCACGATCGGCTGATTGAGTTCCAAAGCTCGGCCGCTCGGCGTTACTTCGCCCGCTTCGATGTGCGCGACGCCAACATGGCCGGCACGCCAGCCGGCGCCGGAGCGCAGCAACAGTGACTTGCCATC
>DATFCK010000229.1:0-15224 GCA_035253185.1 Chthoniobacterales bacterium
CTCCTCGACCATCTGGTTGTAGGCCGCGATGCGCGCCTTGCTCTTGGAGCGGCGGGCGGACGGACTGGTGCCCATCCATTCGAGTTCGCGCTGCATGGTGCGGAGGCGGGCGCGGGGTAGTGGCACCGTAGGTGCTATATCTCCCATAAATACCATAGTATGATTACCTTCTCCTACCAAGCTCGCGATGCCTCCGGAAAGATCGTTTCCGGAGTCCAGGACGCCATCAATGAGGACAACGCCATTGCCAGTCTCATGGGCAGGGGCCTGATGGTTCTTTCTCTCCAGAAAAAGGCCGAAGCCAGCCGTCGAAAAAAACATACCGGCAGCGTTAAGGAAACCGATGTGGTGCTTTTCACCCGGCAGCTCGCCACCATGATTGAAGCCGGCATTTCACTGGTTCAAGCATTAACCGCTCTTTACGAGCAGTGCGATCCGAAACGGCAGAAGAACCTGCGCACCGTGATCAGCGATATCACCATGCGGGTGCAGGGTGGTGACACTTTCAACGAATCTATCTCCAAACATCCGCGCGTGTTTAACCGGTTGTTCGTCAGCATGGTGAAGGCGGGTGAAACCGGCGGTTTGCTGGCCGAGATTCTCGACCGGCTGGCCGGCTTCCTCGAAGACAGCGCTCGGCTGCGCAAGAAAATCAAATCGGCCATGACTTATCCGGTGATCGTCCTTTGCATCGCGCTGGGCATCACCACCTTCCTGATCGTTAGGGTGGTCCCGATCTTCGGTGAAATCTTCAAAGATTTCGGCGCTCAACTGCCCGCACCCACCCAGTTTCTCATCGACCTGAGCGAATTTGTTCGGGGCAACTGGTATTTCCTGGTGATTGGTATCGGCGGTGCAATCTTTGGTTTGCGCGCCTTCCTCCGTTCGAAAAAGGGCAAGGTGCTGAGCGACCGCTGGAAATTGAAACTGCCGGTATTCGGCCCGCTCGTGCACAAGATTTGTATGTCGCGGTTCTCGCGCACGTTTGCGCAGCTCATCCGTAGTGGTGTGCCAATTCTTGAAGTGCTCGATATCGTCGGCGGCTCGGCCGGCAATCATGTCATCGAAACGAGCGTAAAATCGGTGAGCGCGGACGTAGAGAAAGGTGACAACCTCTCGGTGGCTCTGGCCAAACGTAAGATTTTCCCACCCATGCTGCTCCGAATGGTCGCGGCTGGTGAAGCCACCGGTAAGATCGACACCATGTTGGAGAAGATGGCCGATTTCTGGGACGAAGAAATTGAAGCAATGCTCGACGCGTTAACATCGTTGATCGAGCCGATGCTGATCGTGTTCCTTGGAGTCATCGTGGGCGGCATCGTAATCGCGATGTTCCTCCCGATCTTCAAGCTGAACGAAGTAGTTTCGCAGAATAAGAGCTAGGAGAAGCTGCTGTGGAGCGGTAGGGACGGATCGCAAGATCCGTCCCTAACTGTTTATAGGGATGATCCGTTCGCCAGCTGCGGCCAGCGGAGGCCTCCGTAAGAAATCAAAAGTCGAAGTCCAGGGAGCGGCAGTTTTCCAACCGCCGATTAACGGCAAAGTCAGCCGCCCCGCGGCCGCTGCATAATTCTCGCTCCGATCGCAACCCGCTTTTCGATCATCAGACCTTTCGCCCGATCTTGAAATGAAGCGGCCACTGCACCTCTCTCACGGTTGATGGATCGCCCCAGATCGCGGCCAGTTCTGCGCCGACCTGCTGAGTCGGGTCAAACCGCTTCTTCGCGATGAAATTCTGGGTCGCGGACCAGCTCTGCAGGTAACCGACCAGATGAGCTAACGACCAAGCCGCACTCATCGCGAACTTCGGCACCGCGATTCCAGCAAACGGAAACGCGATCGTTCGATAGCCGTCCTCGACCAGTGTTCGCTCAAAATCCCAATATGGTCCCACCGTTTCACTGTAAAATCGGTTAACGATCGCGTCGATTTCCGGCGCGATTTCGAGAAACGCGTAACACCACACCGCAATGACGCCCTTCGGGCGGAGAACTCGCCTTGCTTCTGTCCAAAAATGTTCCAGTTGGAACCAGTGCAGCGCCTGGGCAACGGTTATTAAATCAATTGACTCGTCCGTTAGGCCGCTTTCTTCCGCCGGCGCCAGTCGATAATCTACTTTTGGATTCTTCTGCGCGTTGGACAATTGCTTTTCGCTGGCGTCGGTGGCGATGACCGATTGAAAGAACCTGGTGAGCGGAATGGCGCACTGGCCATTGCCGGTCGCGCAATCCCAGGCTGTCTTTCGTTCGGGGCAAAGGCCGGACAGGTATTCGAAAAGCGAGTCAGGATATGTCGGCCGGAATTTCGCGTAGGTAGCGGCTTGGGCGGAGAAGTTGTCTTTGAATGTCGTCATCACCGCGGGCGAAGGTTGGAGTGAGCTGTCTTTTGCTTAACGATAATCAACCGCAGCAAAACTTCTCGATAGATGCGTCTTCGGCGCAATCGGTGGCATCGCCAGACCGAGCGGCCGATCCATCTTTAACCGGCGGCGGCATTCGCACTCGTTTTGATGCTGCCCAGTTGCGCATACATCTCATGATAAATCCGTTCGATTGCAACCGTGGGATCCTCCAGCATCATCGATTCTTTGATCACGCTGGCATAAATCGGAAACGAGAACGGCGAGATCGTGGGCAGTTCGCGCAGGGTCCATTCCAGCGCGTCACAATTTGCCAGAAAGGCGTAGGCTGCTTCTGCATCGAGAAATGTGTGACTGGCCTGTCGATAGGCCTCCTGCAATAGCGGATGATCGCGCTCATGCTGCTCGAGCACGCGGAACAAAACCTCGGAGCTCCAGTTGAGCTGCTTTCGTTTGCGTTCTGCTCCCGGAAATTTTCTCGGCACCATCAGACCGGTCTGGGCCACCCCGCGAAACTGCCACTTTACCAATTCTGATCCGCGAAGCGCTCGCGCCAGATCTTCCTCCGCACCTTCGCGTTCGAAGCAAAGGCGCCAGTCCTCTTTTGGCATTTCTTGAAATGGCCGCAAGGTCAGCAGAAATCCATAATCGTCGATGGTGACCAACGCGTTCCCCCCAATCCGTTGTTTCACCCGCCAGGCCACAATGCGAGCCAGCGCGTCGTTAGCACTCCGGCCTATCAACGAATGGAAAAAGTGATGGGAATGCTGTTGATCGCGAACAATTTCGATCAACATCTTTTGTCCAACCGGAATATCCGAAATGGCAGCCTGCGCCCGGAACTGTTCCACCATCGCCTCGGCGTTGGCAGTTGAGATATGGTAGGCTTCGACCAGCCATTCCGCGGCTTGTTCAGGATAATCGGAAAGTCGCCGCGCCAGATCGGTGCGAAGCTGACGGACAGCTCGAGCCAGGCCCGAGGTGAGAGGCATCTTGGCGGTGTTCCACCTCGGGACGGTTGGCAGATGTCCGTCCGCTCGCTCCACGTAGGCTTCGTTAACCCCGGTGTCGATTAGCCTAACGACACGTCCGGCCAGAATAAACAGGTCTCCGATTTGAAGTTGTTTGATAAAGCCCTCTTCCACCGCTCCCAGCCGCCGGCGCTTGAGTAAGACGTCCACCATTCCTTCCGACACGATCGTGCCGATGTTAATCAGGAATTCCCGGCCCACCCGCGGGTGCGCCAGCGAGATCAGGTCGTTGTCGATGCGAATCTTGCCGAACACACCGGCATACTGTTTGGCCAGGGCTTCGCCGCCCCCTTCCAGGTATTGCAAAAGCCGGTCGAATTCTTCCTCGGTAAGATCCTGGAAGGGATACGCTTGCCTAACGAGTTCGAGCAGGCAATTCCGGGTGACAGGCTGAAACGCCGCTCTTCCCACGATATGTTGGGCAATGACGTCGTAGGGCGTTCTCAGGATTTGGATGGGATCGAGCACCCGCTCCCGCACCAGCTTCGCGGTAGCGGTGGCTTCCACCAGATCTCCGATGTTGGTCGCCACCAGGACGCCGTGGCTGGTCCGGTTCAGGGAATGGCCCGACCGGCCGATGCGTTGGATGGCGCGTGAAACTCCTTTCGGCGTGGCCAGCATAACCACCAGGTCGACCGCGCCGATATCGATTCCAAGCTCGAGGCTGGTCGAACATACCACCGCGCGTAGCTCGCCGTTTTTCAGCCGGTCCTCTACCTCGAGTCGAACGCTGCGATCGAGCGAACCGTGGTGTATTTCAATTTGATCCGAAAGCTCCGGCAGCAATGCCTTGAGATTCATTCCGGTTTGTTCGGCCGCCGATCGAACGTTGGTAAAAACGATTACTGATTGCTGTCGCCGGATCAGATCGGCCAGCTCCGCGTACAATCGCGCCCCGGTATAACCGGCCGGCGGATACGGATTGCGGCGGATCGGTGAAAACACTTCGACGATTGATTTCCGTTCAACCTGCGCTTCCGCGATTTCACAGGGACGGCCGGTGCCGACCAGAAATTGAGCCAGCGTTTCCACCGGCGCAGCGGTAGCAGACAGGCCGATACGTGTAATGCCAGGCTGCTTTTCTGTAGCGGCAGTCTGCCTGTCGCGCCGGAGCCGAGCGGAGGCGAACGACCGTCGCATTATTTTCTCGGCGTCTCTGCAATTTTTGCGGCGGTCATAGACCGCCGCTACAGAAGAGCCGCGGTCATCCGCCTCCGTTGCACTACGGCGCGACAAGTAGACCGGCGCTACAGAAGAATTCCGGATCTCCTCCAGTCGTTCCAGCGAGATCGTTAGGTCAGCGCCCCTTTTGTTCCCGGCAAAGGAATGCAATTCATCGACAATGACGAACTGAACCTGGCTAAAATGCCGGGCGTAACTCTCCTGCGCCAGCATAACCGCCAGGCTTTCCGGGGTCGTGATCAGGAAGTGAGCGGCGTTTTTGCGAAAGTGGGCGCGTACGCTTTGTGAGGTATCGCCGGTCCGTAAATGGATTGACCATTCTTTGTCCAGCCCCATGCCGGCGATCGGCGCCCGAATATTCTTCTCGATATCGTAGGCCAGGGCCCGCAGCGGCGAGACGTAAACACACTGCACCGCATCCAGTGGCTCGTTAGCGTCCATCTTGCGAAGCAGAAAATCAAAAACACCCAGAAAACCCGCCAGCGTTTTCCCGCTGCCGGTCGGCGACGTCAAAAGAATTGATTTGCGATCGAGAACTGCCGGAACACACCGTAACTGCGCATCCGTAAATTCTCCGAAGGCGCGGCCAAACCATTCCCTCAGCCGCGGGTGGAGACGCCAGGTTAAGGCATCACTGCTGGTTGCGCTCTTATTATTTGCCACAGCTGAACCAGATTTACCCAGGTATGCTGAACACGGGACGGCCGTTGCCTAACAACCTGTGGCTGAACACATTTACTTTTCCGGGTTCACCGGGAAGTGTTTGTTTTTGAGGTGCTCGGGAACGCGTTGGGTTCGCTCCGATTCCACCTCCTCGCTCGCCTGGCCGAGCTTTTCGTAAGCTTCGCGGCTTTTTTTCGCGCGACACATATACATAGTGGCGTGGCCTAACGGAATGCGAGCTTCGGGCAACCCCACAAATTCAACCGCCTGCTGCGTCGCGATGGCGAGGGGCAAAGCCTGCGGATCGGCCAGACCGACATCCTCGCTGGCGAAGATCACAATGCGTCGCGCAATGAAACGAAAATCTTCCCCGGCGTGCAGCATTTTCGCCAGCCAGTACATCGCGCCGTTCTCGTCGGACGCGCGCATACTCTTGATAAAAGCGCTGATGGTATCGTAGTGCGCGTCTCCCTTCTTGTCGTAAACGATCGCCTTTTGTTGAATGCTCTCCTCCGCTACCGCCAGGGTGAAATGGATTGTGGGGCGAGTTTCCAACTTGCCCTCTTCTTTCGCTCGCAAGTTGGAAACTTGCGCCACCTTTGCCGGCGTGGTCAGGACACCAATTTCCAAAGCATTCAGCGCCTTGCGCGCATCGCCGTCGCTGAGTTTCGCCAAATGACGGCGAGCATCCGGGTCCATTAGCACATGGTAGTTTCCCAGGCCGCGGTCCTTATCGGTTAGGGCCCGATCGATCAAAGTTTCCAGGTCTTCAATCCGAAGCGGCTCGAGCTGGAAAACCTGCGAACGGGAGACGAGGGCGCTGTTCACATAAAAGAACGGGTTGTAGGTGGTTGCTCCGATGAGCCGCAGTGTTCCCGCTTCAACCGCCGGGAGAAGAATGTCCTGTTGCGCTTTGTTGAAGTGATGAATCTCATCGATGAATACGATCGTTTTTCGACCGGCAGTGCGATGGCGATTAGCCGCGGCAGCGAGGACGCGGCGCATTTCGGCAACGTTGCTTTCCACTCCGCTCATCGGGACAAAGGTAGCGTGCGTCATCTCGGCAACGATGCGGGCGAGCGTTGTTTTGCCGGTCCCGGGTGGACCCGAAAAAATCACGGACGGCAGCCGATCCGCCTCAATCGCGCGGCGTAGCAGCTTCCCCGGGGCGAGGATGTGCTGTTGGCCGACGAATTCATCGAGAGACGTGGGACGCATCCGCGTCGCCAAAGGAGCCGCTTGGTCGACGACGTCTGCGTTCGATTTTTCCTCGGTGAAAAGGTCTTCCACGAGTAAAGATACGGCGCGTGGTTGCCGAGCACAAAGTAGAAGCGGAGTCTCGCCGCTTGCCGTAGAACAACGCGACGGAACGTCGCGTCTACATCTTCGGCGCCGATTCCCCGGGATTTGCAGTCGGAGCGCGAAGTTCGGCGGCCAACGCCGCGAACTGCTCCAGGTCTAACGATTGCCGGCCGTCGGAAAACGCTTGGTTTGGATCAGGATGAAATTCGAGCATGACGCCATTCGCGCCCACGGCGCGGGCGGCGCGGGCCAGCGGTGCGACTAATTCGCGACGTCCGGCGGCATGGCTGGGATCGACAATCACCGGAAGATGAGTGCGTTCGCGCACGACCGGCACGGCGGATAAGTCGAGTGTGTTTCGGGTCGCGGTTTCGAACGTGCGAATGCCACGCTCGCAAAGGATTACCCGGTGATTGCCTTCATCCATGATGTATTCGGCCGCGGCCAGCCATTCGTCTACCGAGGACATCAGGCCGCGTTTTAGAACCACCGGCAGATGCATTTTCCCAACTGCTTTCAGAAGCGCGAAATTTTGCATGTTGCGCGCGCCGATTTGCAATGCATCCGTTTCGCGGGCGATCGCATCAACATCGCCGGGGTGGAGAACTTCGGTGACTATTGCCAGTCCGTAGGCGTTGGCGGCGTCACGAAGCATCGTTAGGCCATCAAAACCTAGCCCCTGAAAATCGTAGGGCGAAGTGCGGGGCTTGAAACAGCCTCCGCGCAGCAACCCAATGCCCGCGACATGCAATGATCGCGCGCAGGTTGTGATCTGTTCGCGCGATTCAACCGAGCAGGGTCCGGCGATAATCGCAAACGGCTCGGTACCGCCGATACGGACCCGGCCGATTTCAACCACCGTGTCGTGGCTTCGATGAGCGCGAGAGGTTAGGCGGTACGATTTGTTTTCCGGCAGGGGCTCGACGGCGGTCGAAGCAGGCGCGGTCGCTTTCGCCCGGTCTTTGGAAGCGGGAACAACGGCATACCGATCGGCGTTGGTCACTCCGGCGACGCTTCGCGGATAAACGCCGAGAATTCGAATGCCTTCCGAGTGCTTGGCCAGCTCTTTCAATGCCTCGGCTACGTTTTGCTCGTGTGCGCCGCCTTCGAAGTCCATATAAAACAGGTATTGCCACGGCCGCTCCGGGCAGGGTCGCGACTCCAGCTTCGTTAGGTTGACACCATGGGAGGCGAGGGCGTCAAGACCGCGGGCGAGCGCGCCTTTGGCATGCGCGATAGTGACCAGGAGCGATGTTTTGTGCGGCAACCGCAAATCAGCCGTGGTTGGTTTCCGCGCAATCACCACGAACCGGGTGAAAACTTCCTTGTGGTTGGCAACGTTTCGCTTGAGAACCTGCAATCCATAACGGGTCCCAGCCTCTTCGCTGGCGATCGCTCCCCGCGACAAATCACCGGATTCGGCGACCAGCCTGGCCGCGCTCGCGGTATCTTCCTCCATTTCGACCCGACAATTTTCGAGGGCGGACAAAAACGTGCTGCATTGAGCCAGGGCCTGGGGATGCGAACCAATTCGCCGAATCATGCCTAACGGCACCTGCTCCAGACCGAGAAGACAATGCTCGACGCGGAGGATCTCTTCGCCCACCAGATGCAGATCCGCCCGGCTCAGCAAATCGTAGGTCTCAGTGATCGACCCGACCACCGAGTTTTCGATCGGTAACAGGGCGAGTTCCACTTCATCGCGCATTAACGCATCCAGCGCGGCGGCGAACGCCGGATAACCGTAATAGCGGACCTCGCGAGGCGACGCCGCGAAGTGGGAACGGGCCGCCGCGTGACTGTATGATCCTTCAATGCCCTGATAGGCGACGGCCAAAATGGCGGTGTTTCCGGTGGGACCCTGCCGCGCCGCCTGAAACCGCACTGAATGTTCCAGGATCCGACGGTAGACCGATTGAACAAAATAACTGTCCAGACCTTCGGCTTCCGCCAGCGCCGAGATTCGATTGAGCAGATCGCGCTCGCGTTGAGCGTCCTGTAAAGGTAACGACGGATCACTCTTAAGCTCAGCGACTTCGGCAACCATTCGCTGCCGCTCGGCTAACGCCTCCACGATGCGTTGATCCAGCTGATCCAGGCGATTGCGCAATGATTGAAGGGATTCGGACATGCAACAAAACATCCGGGCGTCCCGCCGATATGGCAACCCGGAACGCGCCTCGACACGGTGCGGCCGTTTTAGGAAAGATCAGCAGCGATGAAAGCGTTAGGATGGCCGCGTCAGCCGTTTGTCGGCCTGGCGATTGCGGCGGTAATCGGAATTGTATTTGCCGATAGTCTGCCGATGGGGCGCACCGGCCTGTTGGCCGCGACTATGGTGGTGGTGGCGTTCGCTCTCATCTTGCTGCGCTGGACGACACTGGTCGGGACATATGCCCTAACTGCAGCCTCATTCTTTTTGTTGCATTCGTTTTCCACCATCGACACCGCCGGCCTCCGTTTGGCCGAACGGCTCGGTGCGCGGCCGCGAGTGGTTACGGTCAGTGGCCTGGTTATCTCCGAACCGAAGACCGCGCCCAACGGGTTTTCCAATTTTTTGCTAAAGCTCACCTCAATCGAAGTGGGAGGTAACACTGAGCCATCCACCGCAACGATATCAGTGCGCTGGCCGGGGCAGCCGAAGTTCGGCGACGAGTTACAACTCCGCGATGGAATGGCCGAACCGATCGCTGCTCCTCGTAACCCGGGCGAATTTGACTTCCGATCCTATCTCGAGAGACAGGATGTTCGGCGGGGCCTTTTCGTTAGGTATAAAGAGCAAGGAACAATCGTTCGGCGGACGGCTGGGAATATCATTCTTAGGGCGGCCCAAACCTCCCGGGACTGGATGCAACGAACGTTGTCCCGCGGGCTGGAGTCGGATCCATCTATCTACGGTCTGATTCAGGGGGTGGCCCTGGGTATTCACTATGAAACGCCTAACGATATCGAGCAACTTTTTCAACATACCGGAACCTTTCATTTGTTCGCGGTTTCCGGTCTCAACGTAGCGATCGTCGCCCAACTGTTGTTTTTTGCTGGATTATTGGTCCGTCTCCCTCGGCTATGGACGATTGCGCTGGTTATTCCGGCGCTCGGTTTTTACGCGGTCGTCACCGGCTTGCAAACTTCTAGTGTTCGGGCGGCGGTGATGGCCGCGGTCGTGTTAGCCGCCGTTTTCGTCGAACGGAAAGTCTTTTCGGCAAATAGCCTGGCCGCCGCCGCTTTCTTCATTCTCGCCTGGAACACGAACCAATTTTTCTCCGTCGGGTTTCAATTGTCGTTTGCCGTCGTGTTCGCGATTCTTCTACTGGCTGAGCCGATCTTCCAGTTTCTCCGCCGTTATGGTGCGCCGGACCCATTTTTGCCGCAGGCATTACTCAGCCGGCCGCGCCGCTGGCTCGACACTTTCTGGGGATGGGTTTGCCGGAGCGCTTCGGTCTCGCTGGCGGCATGGCTGGGTTCGCTACCTCTGATCTATTGGAACTTTCATCTGATCACGCCCATCTCGCTTTTTGCGAACCTGATTGTGGTGCCGATTGCCTTTGCCGTGCTGGCCATTGCCATGCTGACATTGATCTGCGCACCGCTGTTAGGCTGGCTGGCCATTGTTTTCAATCATGCGAATTGGTTTTTGGCTCACCTGCTGCTCGCCATCGTTAATATGTTTGCCCAAGTGCCGGGCGGACATTTTTATCTGGAACGGCCTAACCTTTCCCGTTGTGGGACCGAGATTACCGTGCTTGACCTCGGCGCCGGCTCGGCGGTTCATGTCCGCGTTGACGGGGCTGAATGGCTTTTCGATTGCGGTCCACAACGTCATTACGAAGACACTCTGCGCGAATATCTGCATGCTCGCGGTGTGAATCGTCTGGACGGCCTCCTGCTTACGCACGGAGATTCACTTCATATCGGCGCAGCTCAATCTGTGATCGAAACCTTTTTGCCCGGAATCGTTGTCGACAATCCGGCGCCTGACCGATCGCGTTTGCATCGGCGTATTCGCGCGGTGTTTGCGCAGCGGGGGCTTAAGCCGAGAAGTGTCGCCGCTCGTGATCAGTTGGAACTTTCTCCCAATGTCACCGGGCGTGTTCTCTTTCCGCCACCGGGATTTACTGCGACCAAGGGCGACGACCAGGCTCTGGTTGTTCAACTTCTTATAAGGCCAACCAACACGCGGGTCCTATTCATGTCGGATAGCGGCCAATTCACTGAAGAACAATTTCTTCAGGCGCAGATTGATTTGCACAGTGAAATTCTGATCAAAGGCCAGCATCAATCCGGCATTTCTGGTTCCGAGGCTTTTCTAAACGCGGTTCAGCCACAATTGTTAATCGCAACCTCCCGCGATTTTCCGAAGCGCGAACGGATTAACGATCAATGGGCGGAGGGTGTTCGCACCCGCGGGATTCGATTGTTCCGGCAGGATGAAACCGGCGCAGTGGAAATGAAGTTCGATGACAAAAGTTGGGAAGCCCGCGGCTACGCAACCGGCGAGACTTTCCGGAGCTCCAGCCGATGAATGGGCACTCCGGAGGCCACAAATTTTTTCTCGAAAGTTGTGGCCGGCAGTTTCCAGTCGCTCGTGACCGCGGCGAAATGCTGCCCGCTGCTCGTTAGGCGCTGAATTGCCCTAAAATAATCGTCGTCATCGGTGGCGATGAAAAGAGCGCCGTTACTGGTGAGACGGTTGTTGATCGCGGTCAAGAAAGCCGTGGTAACGACCCGGCGCCGGTGATGCCGGCGTTTTGGCCACGGGTCCGGGAACAAAAGATAAAATGCTTCGATCGATCCGGCCGGCAGCAGATGTTGAAGCACAAACAGCGTTTCCGAGCGAATAATCCGGACGTTAGGCAAATCCGCCCCTTTTCGATGGGAAGAACGAACCCGGTGCAGGAGCCGTTCAATTCCAAGAAAGTTTGTATCCGGCCGTTCTGCTGCCAACTGCGCCAGAAAGGAGCCGTCCCCGCAACCGAGATCAACCTGCACCGGCGCGTCGCGCCCAAACAACTCCGCCAGGTTCAGCGTTTCCGCAGCTGACTCTGGAAAAACATCAATCAAGGGCAACGGTGCCATGCCCTGAATCTACCTCACCCCGGCACAAATGCGCCGGTATGAGATGGTCCGTCGGCGAAGCAAACTCAGGCGGTCGCGGTGTCCTTGGCCACGAAGCCGAGGAACAGCATCGAGACCGCCAGGACCACGTGCAGCCAGACGTCAGCCATATTATTGGCGACCATGCCCAGGATCAGGCCATCGCCTTTCATGAAGCCGAGAATGGCGACCAGCGCGTAAACCAGGCCGAAGATCTTGAAGAATGTCCGCGACGGTCCTGCGCCTGCCATTCCGCACAGCAGGAAAATTGCGCCCGAAGCCAGATGCACAATGTTGTGCGCAGTGTTGACGTGAAACAGGTTCAATAACATCCCGCCATTTCCATCTGCCATCGGGGGCGTAGCTGCCGGGACGAAGCCGAGAATTCCGATGACGAGAAACACGATACCAAAAAGAATTGCCGCTGATTTAACCATAGAAGCCTCCTGGATAGTTAAGGTGACCGGTTATCTCAGCGGACCATTTTCCTAGCAAGCGAAAAATCCGAACAGGGCCCCCTGGAACCTGTCTAACCGAGCAATCATGAAGAGGATCTGTGCAGCAGCGATAATCCTTACAATTGTAACAATCTTGATCGGGCCGGTAGCGGGCGCCGAGAATCCTCCACCTAACAATGTCAAAACGGCCGTCCTCGCCGGCGGCTGTTTCTGGTGCATCCAACCGGCATTCGACAAGGCGCCGGGAGTCATCAAAACGGTTGTCGGTTATTGCGGCGGTACCGAACCAAACCCGACCTACGAACTGGTCACATCGGAAAAAACGAAATACCGCGAAGCGCTGCAAATCACCTACGACCCGGGCAAAATTTCGTTCGGCCAACTACTCGATATTTACTGGAAGCAGATCGATCCGACGCAGAGCGACGGACAATTCACCGATATCGGGCCGAGTTATCAGGCCGCGATTTTTTATGACGGCGAAGAGGAAAAGAAAGTCGCCGAGCAATCGAAAGAACAGCTGGCCAAGTCAGGAAGATTTAAGAAACCGATCGTCACTGAGATTTTGCCGGCGATGAAATTCTGGCCGGCCGAAGATTATCACCAGCAGTACTATCGAAAAAACCCGGAACACTTTGAGGCATTCGAAGTCGGCTCCGGCCGGGTTTCGTTTGGTAAAAAGATGTGGGGTGACGAAAAGGCTCCGCATCGTTGAATCGTTAAATCGTTAAATCGTTAAATCGGAAGGGGCCGGTTAACAGCCATTTGGCGGTTAAGCAAAGATTCAAGTTGGCAATTCTTTACCGGAGATATCAGAACCGCAACGATTCAACGGGTTAACGTTTTGACCGGGCGGAGCGAAGCGAAGCCACCCACTGCTTCAGTTCGCCTAACGGCGTGAAATTCACAATCCTTTCCGCCGGTATTCTGGCTTTAAGCGCAGCCGCTAATCCGAGAGTGATGAACTCGAGCTGCCACGGATGATGCGCATCAGTGCCAAGGGAAATTCGGACACCTTCCTCTCGGGCGATCTTTAACAGGGAAACATTGAGATCCTGCCGGTCCGGGTAACAATCGATCTCCAGTGCCTTGTCCAGTTTCGCTGCCACCGCAAAAACCCGCGCCCAGTCCGCTTTGAGGCCGAGACGATAATTGTAAACCCGGCCCCGCGGATGACCCAGGATGTGAAGTGAAGGATTGCGCAGTGCCGCGATGTATCGCGCGGTCTGATCTTGTTTAACCCGCAGAACTGAGTGGAATGATCCGAGCACCAGATCGAGCTTGTTCAGAGCGGATCTGTGCATGTCGCCTTCGCCGCGAGGATTCAGATTTAACTCGATCGACCGCAAAATCGTTAGGCTGTTACCGGTGGCTTTCATTTTTGCGTTGAGCCGAACGATCTCCACGCCTTGTTGACTCAATTCCGTTTCGTTGATCCCACCGGCGATCTTCAGCCCTTTGGAGTGGTCGGTAATGGCGATGTATTCGTAGCCGCGTCCGGTTGCGGCTTCCGCCATGTCCGCCACCGTGCCGGAGCCATCGCTCCAAACCGTGTGCATTTGCAAGTCGCCGCGCAAAGCTGCCTGCCAGGCCGGCTTTTGGGCGAGCAGCATTCGCGCGTCTGCCATGGTGAGGAAGTCGCGTCGCTCGGCCGGCCGGCCGGAGCGTCGCGGCGGCGAGTTATCCACCCATCGGGTCAGCTTTTTGGCAATGAATGGCCCGACCCCATGGAGGCTCAGCAGCGATTCACCGCGGTCCAGCATAGCTGCCACTGCCTCCGGCCATAGAAAGGCACTTCGCGCCGCCCGGCGATAGGCGCGCGCCAGCGTGCCGGCCTGATTTTCGGCCTCTAAGGCGAGCAAATCGGCCAAGTCGGCATTGGTGAGTACCGAACGAGCCATCTTCCTTAAATCGCATGCCGGCTTCTCAAGTGGCTCATGGCACAGCTGATGCTCGATTAAAGGCTGCGGAAGGCTTGGGGGGTCAGCAAAGCAGAAATGAAGTGGGGTTCATAACATTCCTCCGGCTTACGCGGGCGCGACTTTAACGCTGGTCGCGCCCTTTTTC
This sequence comes from Chthoniobacterales bacterium, assembly GCA_035253185.1. Classification (GTDB taxonomy): domain Bacteria; phylum Verrucomicrobiota; class Verrucomicrobiia; order Chthoniobacterales; family UBA10450; genus DATFCK01. Next base: position 14,157 of record DATFCK010000229.1, read on the forward strand.
TGTACCGCAGCCCAGTTGGCAAGAGTGCGACGGGGCAGCGAGGTAAACGCGACCTTGGACCATCCGAGACGCCAAAGCGACTGCGTCGCTGCTTCTGCGGTGCCGGGGACGGGCGGGCGGATCGGCGAGCGCGATTGGCCCGCCTAACTTAATATTTGTAAACTTTGGCCGATTTCGCCTCGACGAATTCAGCCCGATTCACGGACAGAGGTTCGTTAAGGACCTTTCCGAGCTCCTGGGCCAGAACGATGGCAATAGCGCGGGCGTCACGGGTGTAGACCGGGATAGGAAACGAACCTGCATTGCGGTCGTAGCCGTAAATCGTGCCTTCGGTTTCCCAGACGCAATAGGCATGTCCGGCAGGATGATCGTTGTATCGAACGAGAAGAATTTTGGCCCAAAAATTTTGCTCCAGGCTGTGCTGGGTCTTTATCGCGGCGAGATAATTGCAGGCGGAAACGACGCAACCATTGAGCACGACGAGGTCGTCTTCCCCGGGAGTCAGGATGACGGGTTGCTGCGGCCGGGCGCCGAGGGTGAAACAGGCGAGGAGAATGGCGGCGTGATAAGCGATTTTGGGGAGAAGACCGGGATTCATCTGGGAGCGGCGGATTATGGTTTTTATAACACCCAACACCCTCTTTTGTGAAGACTTATTTCGTTTTTCACAAGCAAATTCACCCGGTTAACCCCCCTCTCAGCGCAACCGGTTGCCGCCGCGCCGGCCGCAATTTCCCCTATTGAGGGAGCATCAGCCGGAAGTACTTGCGGGTTGCCCCCTGCTCAATGGGCGTCTTCAACCGCACCGTTATCACATCGGTGTAACCATCACCTCGCGCCGCGCCGCCCACTTGTTCGATCTGGGCTCCAGTCGTATCCCAGGATATCTGATCGTTGGAAACTGCCACCATGGGTGGCGTTCCGCTCCAACCCAGTAACCGGTGATAGCTGAAAGTGAGGTAAGTGAAGCCACCGCTCTTCATCAATCCTGCTTGTGGCAGCGACAACCCATCCGCAGTTGGAAGGCCCGCCACCGGGTTCATGTGAAAATAGTATTCCAACCCGTTT
>DATFCK010000230.1:0-9649 GCA_035253185.1 Chthoniobacterales bacterium
CGATGGCCGACATCACCACGACCGGCACACCCGCGGTGGCCAGATCTTCACGCAAGGCTTTCGTAATCTCGTCGCCTCTCATGTCAGGCAACACGTAATCGAGCAGGATCAAATCGGGGTGCGACTCCCTGGCCATCGCCAAACCTTCTGTCGCGGTACCCGCCGCGGCCGCGTCATAGTTCGCTTCGCTCAAAATATCCTTCACGAAACTGAGCAGCATCAGGCTGTCGTCGATCACCAGCACTTTCTTTCGCGCTGCCGGCTTGCCGCGCGGTTTCTGCGCTCGTGCCGCCGCGCGTTGTTCATCGAGTTTCCGCGCTGCTTCCATCACCAGCACCTGCCAATCAAGATCAATCGTTTGTTTGGATGTTTCGGCCGGGATTTCGGAGATGCGACCGCCGGTCCAGGTCATGATCTGGTTGAACGCCTCCAACCCTTCGCGCTGTCCCGCGGTGGCATGCCGCACCTGGCCCCGCTCAAAATACACTCGGCCTTTCTCACCGTTAGGCCCGGTTAACTCAATACCGGTGGTGGCTCCGCTCATCGATTTGAGCTGAATAATGTCGGCAACGTGCAGGTCGCTTAGTGTGCCCTGAAATTTTTCGGCGTCGGCGGATTGTTCCGGCTGCAACAACGCCTGAACCAGATCGACAAAATCACCGTGCGGGAACGGTTTTTCGAGCAGATGTATCGCGCCGAGACCCGCGGTGCGTTCCCGGGCTGCGGCCAGATGAACCGCGGTCAGTATAATTGCTCGCGCGTTGGGATGGCTGGTGCGCAGGTCATACAGAAATTCCTGGGTAAGATCGGTCGCCGCATCAACGTCCAGCACGAACAAGTCGGGTTTGGTATCGACCACCACCTTTTGCGCTTCTTCTAAAGTATTGGTCCGGTCGATGGTGATGCCCGGATCAGTCTCCCTCAGCGCCTCACTGATGGCCGATGCCAGCTGGTCGTCCGGTTCTAATACAAGAACACGTCTTCCGTTCGCATTCGCCGGATTCATTTCGTTACCGCTTCAAGCAATTGGGGCAGCCGCGGGAGCACGTGGTCTGCGCTTTTTAGGTTTTAGTGTTGTGTAACCGGTATCCCTTACCAATCGTTGAAGCATTACGAAGGCTAGGTTCGGGACAAATGCAAAGGTTTTCTCAGGGGTTGACCATCGAGTCCCGCAGCCCCTACGAGGGGGTTGGACCCATTTATTTATCGACACCCGGTGGCTTGTGCCGCCGGCTAAATTCTACTGTGCCGCCGGCACTCTTCACCTCGCCGGATCGTCCGCACTCACATCATCAACGCGCAACGGCAAGAACCGGCCAGCAGCTGACGATCCCGAAGGGATGCCGGACATTAGCCGGTGGCGCGAGCCACCGGTGGGGCCATTAATAGCATCCGCCCTGGAGGGGCGGAGGAAATGCTCAGTCTGTCCTCAACCAAACACCGGTTGCGCCGCCTAAAACAGGTTCCGCTTTTCTTCCCCTGAAAGGCGGCAAACACCCAACGCCGAACGTCGAACGCCGAACATCGAATTTCCAGACGGCGCCAATTCGCCGTTCGGTGTTATTGCCAGTCCGGCTCGGACCGTTGGACGTTCGCCGTTTTCTCGTCTCTGCCTCATCCGAACACCAGCCAGGCACTGGTGAAGTACATAAGAAGCGCGAAGACGTCCGCGAGTCCAAGTGTGATCGGTCCGGCCGCGATTTTCGGGTCGAGTTTATACCGATGCAGAACGGAGGGAACACTCAATCCAAACAGGCAGGCGGTCACAACCGAAAGCGCAATGCTGCCGCCAATTACAAACGCCCCCGCGGTGTCGTCTCTCCACAACCAGACGATCAGCCCGACGATTGTTCCCAACACGAATCCAAGTAATCCGGCAGTCGCAAATTCGCGCCGGAACGCGCCGGCAAACCATCGCCAGGTTACACCGACTGACCGCAATGCCTGAATGGTGACACTCATTGACTGAGTGCTGACGCTTTCGTTCAACCCGAGCACCATCGTTAGGAAAAAAGCGATTACCAGACTCTTGGCCAGAGTTGCCTCGAAGAACCGGGCGAGGAGGGCGCAGATCGTTCCGCTCGCGACCGTAACCAGCAACCATGGAAATCGATAACGAAAAAATCGCCAGGGCGATGCATCGCGCACCTCGGCCAGATGAAAGCCTAACGCCTCGAAGAAATCATCGCCACGTACGACCGGCCGTTCGGGCTCGGTCTCCATCATTTCTTCAGTGAACAAATTTACATCGACCATTCCGACCACGCGCCGATCGGCGTCGATCACCGGAAAGGCGAAGAATTTGTAGAGAACGAAAAATTCGCAGGCGTCGAGAACGGTGGCAGTCGAAGGAATAGCGGCGACTTGTTTGACCATGATGGCCTGGAGCGTCGTGTCCAGAGGAGCGGTAAGAAGGCGCCGCGTCGGCAACACTCCCACCAACCGCTCGTTGTCATCAATAACGTAGAAATAGATGATCCGTTCGCCGATGCCTTCGCGGCGAATCGTGTCGAGCGCTTCGGTGACTCGCATGTCCGCCCGGAGTAATGGCAAATCTTTTCGCGCGTGAGGCAGGACCGGATTGTTGAAATGGGCGGAGCCGAACTGAGTCATTTTTTTTCGCCGCCTGCGATCTTATGAACGATACCCTTGGCTCGCAGAATATCCTCCGCTTCGCTGAAATAGTCGCGCACGTCCGTCTGGGCGCGGATCCAATCCAGGTAACGACTAATTCCTTCCGGCAGCTCGACCTGGGGCCGGTAACCGGCTTTCCCGATCAGTGCGGTATCGCTCGTTAGGTGTCGCATTTCTCCGGGACGAAATTCGCCCTTCGCCTCGGGAGCAATGCGGATGCCGAGCGCATCTGAAATGTGTTCGGCAATTTCACGAATTGGCACACCCCGACAACTGCCGACATTCACCGGGAACCCATCCAGCTGTTCGGATTCTGCGGCGAGCAAATTTGCGCGCGCGATATCCTCCGCGAACGAAAAATCGCGGGTCTGTTCACCGTCCTCATAGAGCACCGGCGGAAGATTGTTCAGCAGTCGGGTGCAGAATATCGCAATGACCCCGGTATAGGGATTGAAAATGGATTGGCGCGGCCCGTAGGTGCAGGAATAGCGCAGCGCGACGGTAGGAATTCCAACTTGTTTGCCCCACAGCAGCACCAGCTTTTCCTGGTCGACTTTCGTTAGACCATAAACCGTCTCCCCACCTACCGGCGCATTTTCCGGGGTCGGCACACTGGTGGTGATTGCGTCGCATAACGGACAATGGACCTCCCAGTCCCCCCGGCGTAGTTGCTCGACCGGCCGCACGTTAGGGAACACCAGCCCGTGGTTTGGGCACATGCCGGCGCCTTCGCTGTAAACCGCCTGTGAGCTGGCTACGATGATTTTTTTGACCGGCAGATTTTGTTCACGGATCACTTCCAGCATCAAGGCCGTGCCATAGGAGTTTACCTGCACGTATTTCGCGATCTCCGGCATGTATCCGCCGTAGGCGGCTTCGTGGAAGACCACGTCAATGCCCTTGAGCGACGTCGTGATGGTATCGCGATCGCGAATATCACCCTGCACAAATTCAGCTTCGGAATTTATCCATGACGGTTTGCCTAACCGATGGGTGTTCGGCTCGATGTTATCTAGAATTCGAACCTTCCAACCTTCGCGCACCAGCAGGTCGACCACATGTGATCCGATTAAGCCGGCGCCGCCGGTGACTAATGCGCGATGTGAATGCGAAGACATGGATCAATGATCGACCGTAGGCGGAGGGACGTGCTTGTCACGTCCCATTAATGTAGAAGCGGCGTCCCCACCGCTTTCTGACCAAACGCGTCCAGAGATCGCGTCTACGCACGCCAGATCCGGTCGCGGCCTTCCCGTTCGATAATTTGTTGTAGAAACTTTCGGCTGTGCGGCGCGATGTCATTGTCGCTTTTCAACAGTTCATCGGATAACCGCTGAAGGGTTGCGCCATCATCTACGTCGTATCCACCAGACAATTGATGGACCGGCACGCCCATTTTTTTCGCGCGCTCCAACGTCTGCGCGAGAACACGTTCGGTGCTCCAATCTATGTCTTCGAATATCCGGTGATGCGGTTTTTTCAAACCAATGAGGTAATAACCACCATCATCAGACGGCCCGAGCACAATTCGATCGCCCGGTTTCGCCAGTTCGGTCGCCGCTTCGGCAAAACTCTGGGCTGGAACAGTCGGGCTATCCGAGTTGATCAGGCAGACCGAACCAAACCCCGCCGAGAGCAAATCTGTCACTGCATGTGAAAGGCGTTCACCAAAACCGTCGCCACGTTGCGGAATCATCACAAAGCCTTCCGCGAGAATATCATCGTACACTGATTCTTTGCCGACTGGTGTATAAATAGCGACTCCTCGAGCCGGACTCTGTTCGGCTGCGTCAGCGATCGACCGCGACAAATCGCGCAGGAAACATTCGTTCAATGCTGCGGCCTCGTTTGAAGTTAAAGGCGGCGTGAGACGCGTCTTCACTTTGCCGGCTTCCGGGGCTTTGGTCATGATGCCGAGTGCGCACAAATTGTGGAACTGTTCCAAGCCGCTCCTGGGATTGATGATTTCAAACCGGCTCATTGTTCGATTTTGAATTGTAGTCGGCTCGAATGACACCGCGAAGCTAATGATCAGGCATTACACATAATGGATTTCTGCTGACCTGAATCAAAGTGACGTGAAAAACTTTTTGGTCAGCTTTATTAAGACAAAATCATTTCCGGCCATTTCATTCTTCACCTTCTGCTGGCGAATAAGTGTGCATTTCGGTTCGCGCACCGAGGCTAAAACGATCGCGAAATGGATGTGAATAGATTCAGAGCCACGCCACAAGATTTCCGGTAATTTTCGACCCGCGTTTAGTTGTTGGGAGTTATTGGAAGTTGTTGGTCTTTTGCTGAGCGCTTCATTAACAATCCTTCCATGAAGGCACGTTTTCTTGGAACGCTGATCTTAATGGCGCTGGCGCTTACCAGTTTTGGTGCGGACGAACCAAAATCGCTCTGGTCCGTGCATAAATCGCTCGCCCAAAAAAAATTTGTGGATCTCACTCACGAATTTTCACCAGGTATTCCGCATTGGCCGGGTTTTCCCGATGAAACGCGGCGCACAATTTATTGGTACGACAAGCGGCCTGACACCATGGGCACCGGATTTTTTGCCGAAGTTTTTTGTCATGTCGGGCAATGGGGTACGCACGTGGATCCGCCGGCTCATTTCATCAGAGGCAAACGCACGCTCGATCAAATCGAAGTGAAAGAAATGTTTTTACCGCTAGCGGTGATCGATGTGCACGAAGAAGCCGCCAGAAATCCGGATTACACGCTGACGCTGGATCGCGTTCAACAATGGGAAAAAACGCACGGCCAAATTCCGAACGGCGCATTCGTGGCAATGCGAACTGATTGGTCGAAGCGGTGGCCGGATGCGGACAAGATGAAGAACAAGGATGACAAGGGCGTGGCGCATTACCCCGGCTGGAGTATGCCGGCGCTGAAATTTTTGTACGAGGAGCGCAAGATTACCGCTTCCGGGCACGAGACCACCGACACCGACCCGGGGATCGCCACTTCAAAAGATGATTACTCGCTCGAAGCCTACATCCTGGGCATGGACCATTATCAAATCGAGTTGCTGACGAATCTGGATCAGGTGCCTGAAGCGGGCGCCTTGGTGGTGGCCAGTTTTCCAAAACCGAAGGACGGTTCCGGCTTTCCAGCACGAGTGTTTGCGATTCTGCCGTGACGGCAAAAATAGGAATGACGGATCCCCGAAGGTCTTTGTCGTCCGATGGTCAGCAACTGGGTCGATGAGGTGATTTGCCGGCAGCTGCGCAGTTTATTGCAAGGATAACGTGGTAGTGGCGGGGGTCGATCTATTACCGGCTGTGTCGGAGGCGATGACTTCGATTGTGTTCTCACCCGGCTGACCATAAATGCTGCTGATAAAACTCGAACCGAAGCGGACCTCCTCAAGCACACCGTTCACATACACATCGTATCGGATATTCTCCTGCCGATCGAAGTCATCAGTGGATTGGGTCCACATCAACTGGAACTCGAGGTCCCCGTAACTGAACGCTTGCAGATTAGCGGGCGTGTTTGGCGGGGTGTGGTCGTTAGGATTAGGCGGCAGGGTGGTGATCGAAACGGGATTTGAGAACGGCCCTTTCTGATATTTGGAATCGTAGGCGCGGACCGTGACTGAATTGGTCGTCGCCGGCTGAAGGAACCGGATCGTGAACGACGTGACGCCTTTGCTTGTTTGGGTGTAAAGAGTGCCGTTGACCCAGACTTCGTAGGACACATTGCATCCACCGTCCTCGGCCGGAGTCCACGCGATTGAAGCGTAATTTGATCCAACCTCGGTGACTGAGACCGCCGGCGCGGTGGTTGGTGGAGTCGTATCAGAAAGCGTTCTGGTTACCAGCCGCGACTGCCCTGAAGCCTTTCCCGATGCGTCTCTCGCGTAAATGAAAAACCAATATTCGTTGCCCGCACCCAGTCCGGTGAAGGTGTGGCTGGTGGCCGTTTTGGGCAGGACTGCGGGAGTGGCCTGGTTAGTGCCCGAAAGATAATAGTTAAAGTCTGCCGACGTGAAATTGACCTGGTCCCAGGCCACCGAAACGGTGCAGGCTCCGAGTGCGGTCACCCGGAAGTTGCCGGGCGCGTTTGGGCTTGGCTTCGGCGTTGCCGTCGCGGTTGGAGTTGGCGTTGGTTTGGGCTTTCTGGGTGCGGCAGATGTGGCGGGCGACCCAATAACCATTATGAGCACAAGGGTTATTGCTGCGGAACCGGCCGCGAATGATGAACGAAACCGTCCGATTCGATTTCCTTTTCTCACTTCGTCAATCCTGCTCATAAGTGATCTCCTCCCTGCGGTTTGATTTGACCGCCAACAAAAATTCCGGATTGGGCGGTATTTCACGGAACTGACAATGCTTCGTTAGTCGAACAGGAAAACGTAACGGAACCGTTACGGTGCCTTACCGTTGCGATAAGCTGTAAGTCTACCGAAACCAAAGGCGGCGCCGGTTTGTCGGCGCGGCTGTTTGGTAGTATCCGCTTGTTGAGCTAGGGACGCGATCCGAACGAAGAATAACCCGAGACTGGAGCCCCTGCGTTTTTTCGGTTGCCTCTTGGTAAGCAAAGCATTCGTGTGATTAGTGCCTATTCGTGGTTAAGATTCTGCTCGTCGGGGCAGTTTAAGGCATGCACATCAACGATATTATTAAGAAAGAGTCTCCCACGTTTTCGTTTGAGTTTTTTCCACCGAAAACCGCGGAAGCCGCTGAGACGCTTTACCAGACGATTCGCGATCTGGAATCGTACATGCCGCATTTTGTGAGCGTCACCTATGGCGCCGGAGGATCGACCCGCGATTTGACTCACGATCTGGTGGAGCGAATCCAGCATACCACCAAGCTCGATCCGATTCCGCACCTGACCTGCGTTTGTCATCACGAAGAAGAAATCGAGGCCATTCTTACTCGTTATGCTAAATCCAAGATTGGAAACATCCTGGCACTGGGTGGTGATCCGCCGCGGGGAATGGTTTACGACAAGTCGCGTGATTCATTTCAGCATGCTGTTGACTTGGTGAGATTCATCCGCGGATTCAATCAATCGGGGGTGCACCCGGATCCGCGCGGGTTCGGCGTCGGCGTGGCCGGATTCCCCGAAGGTCATCCGGCAACTCCAAACCGGCTGATCGAGATGGATCATTTCAAGGCCAAGGTCGACGCGGGCGCGGATTATATCGTGACCCAATTGTTCTTCGATAACCGCGATTTTTACGATTTCCGCGAGCGTTGCGCACTTGCCGGAATCAACATCCCGATCATTGCCGGCATTATGCCGGTAACCTCGATGAGCGGCTTCAAGCGCATAGCCGAGCTGGCCGCGGGTTCACGCTTTCCCGCGAAACTTCTGCGCGCGCTGCAAAGATGCGAGGGCGATCCCAAAATGATCAGCCGGGTCGGTGTCCATTTCGCTTTGGAGCAATGTCACGACCTGTTGGATAACAATGTTGCCGGAATTCATTTCTACACCCTGAACCGGTCGGATGCGACGAAGATCATCTTCGATAGTCTCGGTATTCCGAAGCGACGGAAAGAGGAGCAGCAAGCTCCCGCGGTTTAGTCCCGAGTGATTGTTAGGCTGTTCGTTAGGTCAACGGTGTCATAGCCGGGTGGATGACTCCGGATCGGGTTACGCCGTAGAAGCGACGTCCCGTCGCTTTACCAGCTGGCCAAAATGCGACGTCCCGTCGCGTCTATATTGTCGGCGCTCACAGAGCGCCGCTACAGTTGCTCATTGCATAGCGGCTTTGCTGCCTTCTTCGTTCGCGTGTTTCGCGGATGCTCTTCTTTGCTTTGCGTGCGACCTTCCATGCGACAAACTTTCGCGATGCCGCAAAGCCGCCGCGCGGTGAAACTCCGGTTTGTCGTTATCGTGATCGCCGTCGCGTTGGTGGTTGCGGCATCGCGGTTTCTTCCGGTTGTACCGGTGATTGTTGCCGTTCAAGATCGGGTTGCGCATTGGGGCGCGTGGAGCGCAGTTTGTTATCCGCTCTTGTTCGCGCTGTGCAATCTGCTGTTGTTGCCCGGCGGAATTTTGTGCGTAGGCAGCGGTTTTTTCTTTGGGCTATGGTGGGGATTCTTTTTGGTGTTGGTGGGAAATATTATCGCGGCGGCGATCGCATTTCAGGTGGCGCGCTCAATTGGGCAGCAGTGGTTTCGACGCAAGATTTCGCAGCATCGCCGCTTGGCCACGCTGGTTCCGGCGGTGGAACGCGAAGGCTGGAAGATTGTAGTATTAAGTCAGCTGCATCCGTTATTCCCGACCAGTCTGATCACCTATCTGTATGGATTGAGTCGGATCCCGTTTCGGACTTACTTGCTTTGGGTAACGATCGGCCGCATACCCGGGCTGTTTTTGTATGTGTACGTCGGGACGTTAGGCCAGTACGGGTTGAATCTGGCCCAGGGGAAGACTCATCCGCGGGTGATGGAATATTGGATTTGGGGTGGCGCATTTGTGGTAAGTGCATTGATTCTGTTTGTGCTGGGGCGCATTGCGCTCCGGGCGCTGGACCGGGTAGATCGAGGCGACCCGGCCTAGTACCACAGTGATATATATAAGTTACTTATAATAAGGTATTTATGGATAATAGACAGCGGTTAATCGAGGCTGCCAAGGAAGCTCGTGAACGGGCGCATGTAGTATATTCTGAGTTTCCGGTGGGAGCGGCGCTTTTGACCCGCAGCGGTCAAATTTTCAAGGGCTGCAACATCGAGAACATTTCGCTCCGGCTTACCTTGTGCGCCGAAGAAGTGGCGATGGGGACCGCGGTAGTTAGTGGAGACACCGAACTGGTAGCTATCGCCGTCGTTGCCGATTCAGAGTCGCCGGTTATGCCCTGCGGGGCGTGTCGGCAGATGCTGGCTGAATTCAATCCTGAGCTCGAAATAATCAGCGCAACGCCGGGCGGCCGGGTAGAGACCTATTCATTGAGCGAGCTGCTGCCGCGGCCGAAACAGGGAATTATGGAGCATAAGCATGGCGACTAACGACTACGATGTGGTGGTAGTCGGAAGCGGTCACGCGGGGATCG
>DATFCK010000231.1:0-5677 GCA_035253185.1 Chthoniobacterales bacterium
ATCTCAATCGTCTACCAGGGCCACGTCGCAAGGTAGCATCCTTCTCATTGAAGAGTACGATGCCCTGGCGGCGGCGATCACGTCCGCCCTGCGCAAATTTGCTCCGGCGCACTCGGTGCAGGTTGCGCGGACTCTAGCCGAAGCCAGGACGTCGACTAAGACGTTCGACCCCGAGCTGGTGGTGATCGATTTCGATCCGCCCTTCGCGGGCCTCAGCGCTTTCCTGCAGAGTATGCAGAAGGACCATCCTGACACCTGCGCATTGATCATCGGTGGCAAATTGCCGCCAAAGATTATCAGTGCTGCGCGATCAGGGGGCGCGGTCCAGTTCGTCGAGAAACCGTTCGACGTTCAGGATTTCGGCGCTGCCGTTCAAGCGCTACTCGGCCCTTGGCGCGAAGCGGAAACGACTACCCCGCACGGAACGCTCCAGGATCTTACCCTTGCCGACTTGATAATTGCTCAATGCGGAGGGGCACACACCGTTGCGCTGGAAGTGACTAACGGCCACGGCAAATCTGGGGAAATTCATTTGCGGCAGGGAATGCCGGCGCACGCCGAGGCTGGTCGCAAGTCCGGCAAGGAAGCGCTGCGTGAAATGTTGTCCTGGCGGGAAGTTGACGTGCAGGAACGCGAAAGACCGCGGTCCAAACGTCACACCCTCGATGCCGACTGGCCCGACCTGTTCGTGGAAATATTCCGCCGCGCAAAACCCAAAAAATCCAAATCGAAACCGGGTCCGAAAGCGGCGGGCCCGGCGACGCCGGCGAAACCGGTGCAAAAACTCGTGGTGATCGACGATACCGAGATGTTGCTGGTGTTTGTAGAAGATGTTCTCACCACCAGCGGCAACGCATTTCAGATCACGACTGCGCCTAACGGTCTAAAAGGCATAAAGGAGATCGAACGGATAAAACCTGATCTGGTGCTGCTCGATTACAGTCTGCCCGATATTAATGGCGACGAAGTTTGCCGCCGTTTGCTTCAAAAGGAGGCGACGGCACGGATTCCAGTGCTGATGATGTCAGGGCATGTGATCGAGATGTCGAAAGCGGCCGCGACCCTGGATAATGTGGTGGCAACAATCGAGAAGCCGTTTCGCTCGGAGGCGCTCGTTAGTCTGGTTCAACAGGTGCTGAGCGAACAGCGGCCGGTTCGAAAGAAGGCGGTCGCCCCTCGAAAACCTGCGCCAGCGCCCGCGCCGGCGACTCCTCCAGCGACACCGGCTCCATCTACACCGGTTTCGAAGAAAGAGCGGCCTCCGGAACCGGCAAAACCCGAACCGGTCAGAGCGAAGCAGTTACCACCGCCTCTACCACCGCCTCCACCCGCGCCTTCGCCCGCGCCCGCGCCAGCTCAACCCGTGGTTGAAACTCCCGCTCATGCTCCAGTAGCGCCCGAACAACAAGCGCTTCCGTTTGCTCTCGCCGAGGAAGCCGCTTCTTCGCAGCCTGAAGTTGCAGCTCCGTCGGCGGTTAAGCCGGAGATTGCGTCCCCGCCGCCGGTTAGGCCTGAACCGGCGCCGCCGATCGCAGAACCATCACCAGTGGTTGCGCGGCCTGCCCCGACGCCGCCAAGCCCGGCTCCGCCACCAGTTGCAAAGCCGTCCGCCCCTCTACCGGCGAAACCACCAATCCAAGCCGCGCCCGAGCCGATTCCAACCCAACCGGAACCGCGCGTCGCGCCCGCGCAATCGGTGGTGGATAAAGCGCGTCGTGCCATCGAACATCTCCGCCGCCAGATTTCGCCCAAAGAGGAGCATCCATCGCCCTTGCCTCCACCGCGACTGCCGATTCGTCCTCCTACCTCGACCGTGCCTACGCCGGAACCGTCCGCCGATAAATCGGCCACGCCGGCGCCGATTCCTGAGCCCGTTCCCTCGCTGCTTGAACCGCATGTCCCGTTAGCTCCTGTCCCACCGCCTGCTTCCCTTCCCAAGCCGACCGGTCCGCCCTTCAAATACCAGCTCCGCAAAGAATCGCCCCCTCCTCCGGAACCCCCGCAAAAGGTCATGTCCACTCGCGTATTGTCGGAAGGGCCTAACGAAGTGGTGCTTTCTGTCTTTCTCGATGTACTCTCGGTTCAGCTGACACCGGAGCTGCGAATGGGCTCAATCCGGGCCAAGCCTTCTTCCGGCGAGGTTTCACTTCACGTAGTGGGTCCGGCCAAGATCCCTCCAAATGGATTCAAACTCGGCGAAGTCGTTCTGGACGCCAAAGGACGAATCAAAACGATGCGTCTGATTCCCACCCAAGTTCCATTCCGAGCGGCTCCCACTCAAAATTCCCTGCAAATCGGAGCTGTTAGTGTGGTGCCAATCGATTCCACCAGCCGGATGCAGTTAACGCCCGCTCCGCAAGCACCGATGACCTTGCGATTGCTTGCGCACCTTGAGCTGGCCGGGGTTGAGCTTTCGCCTTCGTTCGAGATCTCACAGATTGTGCTGAAGGATCGGGGCCAGCCGATTCGCGTCACCATGAATTCCCATCCAGGCGCGGAGGAAAACGGTACTGCTTGCGAGGCGGTCGGCGTCCGGCTGGATCAAGCGGCGCACATCGCGGAATTGCTTTTGAATCCGGTGCGCTAAAGGGCCCGCCTTCGGCGGGAAGCACCAAATCCCAAGCACCAAGCTCCAGGGAAGCTCCAATCATCAAAACCGGAAAAGAATTCGGCCACTGATCGGGTATTGCGACAATTGCGCTGGTTAGGCCGAGTCCCGGTGGCAATCAACAAACGAACTCGGGGCGCTCGGCAATGTGATGCCCTAGTAGGCGAGATCCTTCGACTTCGCTCAGGATGACAATCGTTGGATGCATATTTTCCCAAGGCAACTGATGACACTCTAACAGCAAGGGCACCGCGACATTTCTCCTGTGCTGGTTAGGCCGGAGACCCGTTGGCAATCAACATACAAACTGACCCCAACCGGCGTGACCCCCGGCGCGTGATGGCGTTTGAAGATTAGAAATTGAGATTCCCTGGGGTTTGGGCTTTGGTTGCCTGGAAATTCCGGCGTACGCGGGGCACCGGTCACTCCAACCCAAGCGCCTTAAACGTCGCGTCGACGTGCTGAAAATGAATTTCGGTGGAACACAGCCGGTCGATTTCTTTGGCCGGGAGTTTGGAGCTGATTTCAGGCTCGGCTTTGGCGTTTTCGGCGAAGGTCCCCTTCTCTTTCCAGGTTTTCATCGCGGCGCGCTGCACCGCTTCGTATGCGGTCTTTCGCTCCACCCCCGCCCGGGTGAGCGCGAGCAGGATCGCCTGGCTGTGATACAAACCGCGAGTGAGCTCAAGATTTTGCTGCATGCGCTCGGGATAAACCTGCAAATCGCCGACCAGATCCCGCAATTTCACCAGCATGTAGTCGAGCAATGTGCATGAGTCGGGCAGAATGATCCGTTCGGCGCTGGAGTGACTGATGTCGCGCTCGTGCCACAACGCCACATTCTCCAGTGCGACCACGGCATTGCCGCGAATGACCCGAGCCAAACCGCTGAGCCGCTCGCCCGTAATCGGATTGCGCTTGTGCGGCATCGCCGAGCTGCCCTTTTGTCCTTCACCGAAATATTCTTCCACTTCGAGCACTTCGGTGCGTTGCAAGTGACGAAACTCTGTCGCCCACCGATCGATGCTGGACGCGATAAGCGCTAACGTGGTCGAAAATTCGGCGTGACGATCACGCTGCACAATTTGGGTCGAGAGCATGGCTGGTTTCAGACCGAGACGTTCACAAACACGCTTTTCAATCTCGGGATCCAAGTGCGCATGCGTTCCCACCGCGCCGCTCAGTTTGCCTACCCGGATTCGTTCCATGGTTTGGGTTAGTCGTTCTTCCGCCCGACCGAACTCATCGAACATGAGCGCCAGTTTAAGACCAAACGTGATCGGTTCGGCGTGAATGCCGTGGCTGCGGCCGATCATCGGCGTCATTTTGTAACGACGCGCCTGCTCCGCTGCTTTAGCCCGCAAATCCTGAACGTCTTTGACCAGTATCCTGGCCGATTCCATCATTTGGACGGCCAGCGTGGTATCAAGAATGTCGGAGGACGTTAGGCCTTGATGGATCCATCGAGCCGCCGGTCCCACCGATGCCGCAACATTCTCGAGGAAGGCGATAACGTCGTGGTTCGTTCGTTTTTCGATCTCCAGGATCTCCGAGACCGAGAACCGCGCCCGTTTGCGAATTTCAACGGCGTCCTCCTTCGGGATCTGACCCAGTTCGGCCATCGCTTCACACGCCAGGGTCTCAATCTCGAGCCAGATCTCGAATTTCCGCTGGTCCGACCAGATGTTGCGCATGTCGGTGCGGGAGTAGCGATCGATCACGCGCGAACATAGAAGTACGAGTCAAAACCGGAAAGCGGTTTCTATGGTGAGATAACCGCACTCGGCAGCGAAATTGTCTCTCTACTCTCGTTACGGTTTCGTCAGGATTCGCCAGTGTTTTTCTAGTCGAAAATACAGACAATAGGTGGGCGGCAAGGAAACCGGCCCCCTTCACACACAAAAAAAAAGCGCTCCGGCGGATCACACCGGAGCGCTCCAAAATTGGCTGGGATTACTTTAGCAAACCTTGGCCCGCATCACGCGGCCATTGCTTTCAATCTTAACCTGACCGCTGGCAAGCAGATCTGCCACTGTGGCAACGGTTTCAGTCGTGCTCTTGGTGCAAGAGCTGACGGCCATAATAAGGTCGCCGAGCGAGAGTTTGGGACGGGGCTTGAGAATTTGTGTCTTTTTCATGGGTAATCGACAGCAATTTAGAGCAGTTATGGTGCCATTTCGTTCAAACTAAGTTCCACGAGGGGCCAGATACAGTGTAGCGGCCCGGTAGCTACACAATTGTCGCCTCAATCCTGACAATTGTGTCACATTCCTTTACACAATCGTCGCGAATTTCGGGTCGGTTCCTAAGCTTATTGCCGGCGCAACAGCCGCAACGTCCCCATATATAGAACGGCGAAAACAGCGATGAGAATCACGATCCAGAGCGATTGCCCTTTGATGAAATGCACCAGCGCATCGGGATTCGACAGCAAATCAGGTTGGCGCCGATAAGCGATATCCCCCAAATGGGCCAGCACCCAGCACCAGATCGCTGATCCCACGATCGTCATAACGCTGAAGGTGGTGAAATTCATGCGCACCAAGCCCGCCGGAATAGAGATAAGATGTCGCACCACCGGTAGTAACCGGGCGAAAAAGATGCCGCTGGCCTCGTATCGCACCAGCCAGCGCTCGGCCTCCTCCAGCTTCTTGGGTGGCAGGAAAAAATAGCGCCCGAACCGCATGATCAATGGCCGGCCCACCAGCCTCGAGATCCAATAAGTGATCGCCGAACCCAGGTAGGAACCCACGGTGCCGGCCAGGATCACGCCCCAAAAGTTGAGCTTTCCCTGCGCAGCCAGGAATGCCGCCGGTGGAATAACCACCTCGCTGGGCACCGGAAAAATGGAGCTTTCCATTGCCATCAAAATGATGATTCCGGCGTAGCCACCCGTCAGAACCCACTCCATGTAAATTTGTAAGAGCCGATGCACCAGAATTTTCGGGTTTCGAATTTGGCGCCTTCGGATTTAGCCTCAGCGCAAATGTTGGCGGGTTATTTCAACTGAAATCGCGATCACGCAAACGAAAACGCCATGTCGATTTACCGGCGCGTCTTAAAATATTACGA
>DATFCK010000232.1:0-5847 GCA_035253185.1 Chthoniobacterales bacterium
ACTGGAAGCTACGCGCGCAGTCTGGAGACTAACGAAGGTTTCGCCGATAAACTCGCCACCCTGGCAGCGTATAACCTGCCATTGGAAAGACTGAACCAGTTCATTCCGAAAGTGAACGCGGTTACGACCGACGACGTGACCGCATTCGCGAAAAAATATCTCGGCACCCCAAGCCTGATCGTGGCGGGCAAAGCGCCGGTGTTTCTGGACGCGCTGAAGAAAGATTTCGGTGATGTAAAAGTGATTCCGCAGAGCGATCTCGATTTGAATTCACCGGAATTGGTGAAAGCGCCGGCGAAGAGCCAGTAACTGTGGCCGCCTCGCTGCCTCGAGGCGCAGGCAGGTCGACGCCGCATCGGCGCATCAGCGTGTCAGCGTGTCAGCGCATCAGTGTGTCAGGGTATAGCCTCGCGCGTAGGCTGAAGCCCACATTGTTCGCCGAAGGCGAATACGTGCCGAGTGGGACCATGGCGATTGGGTCAATCGCCGCTACCAGCTCTGAGGCTCTGACCTACCAGATGCGTACTCGATCGTTAGGCGAGACAAACAGCTTGTCGGCTTTGTCAACCTTGAACGCGTCATACCAGGCATCAATGTTTCGCATCGGGCCGTTTACCCGATATTGCCGGGGTGAATGCGGATCGCTTACCACCTGCTTGCGCACGAAATCGTCCGACACTTTTCCCCGCCAGGCCTGGGCCCAGCCTAACAGAACTCGCTGCTCGCCGGTGAACCCGTTCAGGACCGGCGCCGGTTTTCCCTTCAGCGACGCGCGATACGCATCCAGGGCCAGCACCACTCCGCCCAAGTCGGCGATGTTTTCACCCATCGTCAGTTCGCCGTTCACCTTGAGACCCGGTAGCGGCTCAAACTGGGAATACTGTTCGCCCAGAACCTTCGCGCGGGCTTGGAACGTGTCATTGTCCTTGGCTGTCCACCAATCCCTCAAGGCGCCGGACGCGTCGATCTTTCGTCCCTGATCGTCAAACCCATGGGTGAGCTCGTGTCCGATCACGCCGCCGGCCGCTCCATAATTGATCGCCGGGTCGGCGTTCGGATCGAAAATCGGCGGCTGCAAAATTCCTGCCGGAAATACAATGTCTCTCAGAGAGCCGTTATAAGCGTCGTTAGTCTGAGGGGTCATCAGCCAGTCGCTTTTGTCCACCGGACCGTAAAATCGGCCGCGGTAAAACGCCCAGTCCAGTTCAGCGCATCGCTTCACGTTACCCACCAGATCATCGCCTTTGATCACAAGTTTCGAGTAGTCACGCGGATTATCGGGGTAACCAACCTTGATGGTGTAGGTATCGAGTTTCTTTAACGCTTCCTTTTTAGTGTCATCGCCCATCCAATCGAGTTTTTCGATCCGCGTTCGATAGGCGTTTTTGAGGTTGTCGACCAGTTCCTGGATCTTCGCTTTTGCTTCCGGTGGAAAATGTTTCGCGCTGTAAAGCTGGCCGACCCCGAAGCCCATTGTGCCAAATGTTCCAAACCGCTCGGGCACTCCGAAATCGCCGCCACCAACCGCCAGAATGGCGCGTTTCCATCGCGCCCGCTGCTCCTTTTGGCCGGCCAGCATCTTGTTATGCATTTCGAAGTGCGCGTCGCAAAACGCCTTGCTCAGATAGGGGGCGGCCTGGTCGCCCACGTGAAATGCGTGCCAGGCTCGAATGGTATCGAGCGGGGTCTTCGCGAAAATGTCGGCCAGCTTCGGAAACGCGCTCTTTTCTGCGACGATTACGCGGTCCAGTTTCGTCATCCCAGTGCTGGGTAGAAATTGTTTCCAGGCGAAACCAGGGGCCCATTTCTCCAGTTCCTCGATCGTCATGGGGTTGTAAATAGCCGTTAGGTCGCGCTGTTGCGCCTTCGTCCAGCTCGCCTCAGCGAGTTGGGTTTCGAATTGAAGCACTTCCTTCGCGCGAGCTTCCGGATTTGGCCATTCGATCAACTTCAGAATTGTTCCGACGTAGTTTTGATAGGCGGATTTCTGGGCGGAGAACTCGGGCTTCAAGTAGTAATCGCGGTCCGGCAACCCGATTCCGGCCTGGCTAATGTAAAAGGCATAACGATCCGGCTGCTTCAGATCGACATCGACGCCACAGGTGAATAATGAATACTCAAAATCGATTGCCACCCGGCCCATTAGCGCCGCCAGATCTTCGCGATTTTTTGCATTCTTGATAGCGGTGAGCGCCGGCTGGATTGGCTGGGTCCCGAGTTTTTCTACCCGGGCTTCGTCCATGAACGAGAGGTAAAATGCGCCGACCTTGGTTTCGAGCGTAGCCGGCTCATCCTGCAGTCTCAAGCCTAACGACTCCATCATTTCATGAAGCAGCTGCTCGGTTTTATCGGTGATGGCCAGGCGCAACGAATAGGCCGGCCTATCGGGCGGGATCTGCGTTTTCTGAATCCACTTCCCGTTGGCGAATCGGAAGAAATCGTCACCCGGTTTAGTGGCCGGATCCGCGCCCTCCAGATCGAAACCCCAGGCACCGTATTGCGGCTTCGACGAAGGGGTAGCGCCGGCCGGCAGATCCGTGATGGATTCTTCTTCACGATCCCGCGCTGGATCGGATTCAGTCTTCTCTTGCGCCGCAACTCGAAAATCAGCGAGCAGGAAGAGAAAGATGACCACGAACGGGACTCGGTATTGGGAAAAAGTGATTGGATTCCACATAAGCTTTGTAGAAAACACTGTAGGAGAAGTCGGTTCCATCCCAATTAAAAACGACAGCGCTGGTGTTACCTGCTGCGGAATGTCCTCGAACATCGGAAATCCGTCCAAGGGTTCCGATGCCACCGTATCTGGGGAGCGCACGGTTTCACCGTGCTGGTGACTCCGAAAGATTTCGCGAGTCGCGAACTTTCTTCCGCATTTCCACAGCGACCGATCTTGGAAGCACAAATTCGAATCTGGAAGTCGAAGTGCGTCGCCGCAGAATGCGGCCATCAGACGGTGCAACCTGCGTTCCCCGGCGATCACGCGTCGGCCGGCTCCACACCCGTGTTTTCCTGCGGGCTACAGCTGTGCGGCCGTCTGGGGTTAGGTTCCTCGTGGGGCCGGAGCTCGGCGCCCGGTTCCGGTTAACGGACGAGCGACCGGTTCCTTCGCTGCAGGGCGCGGGTCGCGATAATCGCAGCCAACAGGCCGAGGATCGGAAATAAGGTGTCGAATTCGGGAATTGGGGCGGCACTGCTCGCCGCGGTCCATTCTTCAAAGCCGCCATTGCCTTTGCCGGCAAAATACAAATAAACGAAACGATCGGTGGGGTTGAAAAATCTTACCGGGACGAAAACAACGGCGTCGAACTTTCCACTGCCGGTTGCGGTGGTAATAACCGAATTTTCCGTCCCGCCCCCAATATTCATGTTGTAGGCGAGGTGGCCTAACGGGAGCGTGCCGTCAGATCCAAATGCGGTCGTGGTATGCGCCGGATCGTTAGAGGTATAGAACTGCAGCTGGGTAAGCGTAAACTGATGATCCGATCGTCCCGATTGGTTCGAGTCGAGCATGAACTTGAAGTACTGGGTGCCATTAACATCGAATTGAGCGAGGGATGACAACTGCACGCTGTGCTGGAAATTGTGCGGATTCTTATCATCAAATGGAAACGCGCCATCCGTGTTGTATCCCTGTTCGAAATTTTTGCCCTGCACGCGCAGAAATGAATCGATGAATCCGGTCCCCGCTGGCTGCTGATCGGTGGCAAAGAATAAGGCGTCGTTGATTGAGCCGGAGGCGTCGAGCCCGGTAGTGAGATCCACGACAATGGCTCGACTCGTAGTGATTGCGGCGGCAAATGCCGACACCAGGAAAAGGGTGAAACGCGTGTTCATTCCGTATGTGCTTGGTTAGGCTGAGCGGGTGAGGCCAGCGGGCACCGTTATAGCAAAGTCCGCTAAACGCGGCAATCTCGAACTCGAATGCCCCTGGTCCGTACGGAAACGCGCCCTGACCCTACCGGCGCGTTCGCTTCGATAGCCCCCTCCAAGAAAACCTGTTCTCTGTCAGTTATCCCCGGTGAAAAAAATCAAACGTGGGCAAATGAACGAACGTTCCGGAATGCCCGATAGAACTGGTGACCCGCGTGAGTAATGCGGGTGATCACCGCTTCTTCAGGGTCGCGCGTCGGCGGTTCGGCTGTTCTCACCAGACCAGCTTCCGCCATCAGCAGCACTTCGTGAGCAGCTTCACGGCCCTTCACTTTGAGGGCACCGGCCGGGTTCGCTTCCGCATCTCCCAGGATCTTATAAGCCAGGCGAAGATTCATTGAATTTATATATCAGTGCTCGTTCCAGCTACTTATGGTTCGGATTTCAATAATTTGACGGACGTAGGCGGGCGCGCATTCAAAGGGGGACGGACGCCCTGGGCAACGGGAGCCGAATTGCCTCTAATGGCTGCGACCGGGGAAACCGTCGTTTACTCTCCTATACCAAACGAAGAATCGCGCTCACCGGACTTCGTAGCCCACACCCCGAAAGGGAACCGCTGACGCCCGATTACTCGGGGTCGCCCGTGGCTTTCACCAATTGACGGTTAACCGCCGGTAAATTTAGGATGCGTAACGCCGACGGACGAAGAGTAATCCGCACAGGGGAAGCGCCAGCCAAATGGTTGAGAACGCTTCCGGGACCCCATTTCCATTAGTCGGGGGCGGGGTCGGAGCGAACACCGCCAGCCCATCCAGCCCGTCAACTGTCACGCGAGCATTAGACACGTCGCCCGTGGTTGGATCGATTTGGGCGATAAAATTAGCGCCAGTGTGATGGACCGATGCGTATAAAATCCCGCTGGTTAAATCATAGTCCATGGCATTTGTGCGCGGATTCGCTAAATTCAGAGGATACATGACGTCCGTCATTGTGTCTGTGCCGGCTCCCGTTGCCGGGTTGATTGTACCGATGTCCGCGCCATTGATGTTGTAGAGAGTGCCGGACGGATCGAAAGCGAGTCCGCTCCCAAATTTGCCCAGCCCAGTTACGCCGATGAAATTGGCCGCGCCAGTGGCAAGATTAAACGAGTAAAGGTTTCCCTCGGAGACGCCGTAAAGCGTTCCATTGCTGCTGAACGAAATATCCTGAAAAGTGGGAACGGGGTTTCCCGCAGTCGTAAGACCGGTATAGCCAATAGTCGTGGCCATGCCAGTCATAGTGTTAATGGTGATCAGGTCCACCTGACTGGTAGTTTGATTTGTCCCGGTGCCATAAAGGATGCCGGTCAATGGATTAAAATCGATTCCGCCAACCCGGTCGTATCCAGTTAGGCCGATCAGAGTAGGGGTGCCCGTAGTGGGATCGATGGTGTAAAGGGCGGCGTCTCCGGTTCCACCACCATAAGCGGTGCCGTAGATGGTAACGGCGGACGCGTGCTGGAACGCAATGAACAAGGAGAGAACGGCGATCAGAACTGAAAAGAATCTTTTCATGTAAACCTCCGGTTGAATTATGAGGCTCAGCGTAACAAAGCGGCGCGGCGTATTGTAAAGATTATTTTTTATGAAAGTTTCAGATCCTGCACTCAGTAAAATCTAGTTTCGATTGTTATTCTCAAATCTCCTTTTATTTCTGGTAAATCATTGGTCGACAGGCGCCGCTTGTCGTTAAGTTTCGTTGTTTCAATCGGTCCGACCTCATCGCCTGAACCACTCAATTTGAGTGCGGAATGCCCGAGTTCAGCCTCTTCACCGCCAGGCAATCGCGAATGCCAACGCTAACGAAGCTGGATTACCCGGTTCGAAGTTTTCGTAACCGACGGTAACGAAAGGTCGCCAAAAGCCGAGCATGAACACTTTAACCAATTGGCCCGGTAAACTTTCCCATTCCCGGTCTTCCTCGGTACCGTCT
>DATFCK010000233.1:0-10035 GCA_035253185.1 Chthoniobacterales bacterium
GGCATCTGCTTGAAGCGGGCGGTGGCGGCAACCGCGCGTTTCTGCGGCGTATCGTATTCTTTCTTCAGGAGCGAAAAGATCCCGGTCATACAGACGCCGATATAAAGCTGAGGATCGGTGCGAGCGCTCTTCAAAATACGGGTTTCGAAATCGACCTCTTCCAGCTGACTGCGAAACAGGAGCCAGTCGATCTGGTCGTCTTTCGGCCAGGCGTCGACTTTCATTGCCCGCACCTTATCCAGAAGCGAACGGGTATGTTTCTCTCTGGCTGCTATCGCGCCCGGCGAGTAATCGGTTAGGCGATCGTCCCAGGTGTGCAGGCCGGCATCGCTGCTGCGCACCGGATACTGCTGGTTACGCCAGTTGTAGTAATCCTCCGCCAGTTTGCGCAGCGTGGCCACTTCAGCCCCACTTTTGACCGCTGCTGGACTAACCGCCGGAGTTGATTTCGTTATCAACGCTTTATTAGAAACGTCGGGCGAACGTTCCGGAGTTTGGGCAGCAGCAGAACGAGCAAAAGCGAAACAGAACAACGAAATCCAGTAAATCGGCCTCATTCGGCAAATTGTAGTGCCGGTTACGTCGCGCGGAAGAAGAATCTCTGCCACAGATGCCGTAGACGCGACGTCTCGTCGCGTATTCCAAACAACCAAAGCGACGGGGACGTCGCTTCTACACTCCGATATCTTCGTTCCAAAGATCCGGATGTTTGGCGATGAATTCTTCCATCATCTGCACGCATTCCGGCAGATCGAGATCGATCACTTCCACGCCGTGGCTCCGCATGAAATCGACTGCGCCCGGAAACGTTCGGCTTTCGCCAACAATCACTTTTTTAATACCGAATTGCACCACTGCCCCGGCACACAAATAACACGGCATTAAGGTGGAATAGAGAACAGTATTATGAAACGTGCCGATTCGTCCGGCATTACGCAGGCAATCAATTTCCGCATGGGTTACCGGATCGCTTTCCTGAACGCGCTTGTTATGCCCGGACGCAATCAATTGACCATCGCGGACCAACGACGATCCAATCGGAATCCCGCCTTCATCGCGACTCTTGCGCGCAGCGTCGATCGCCGCCTGCATGAAGGGATCGGTGTTCATGTTATCGAGATGATCACGTCGTTAGGGAACGATTATTCCGGGAGGATAAGCCGGCGGCTCAAAGCACCAAGCACCAATACCCAAGCACCAAGGAATTTTCAATATTCAAGCCTCGAAATCTTAAGCACGTCACGCTTTGAATATTGGAGGTTGGTGATTCCCTGGGGTTTGGATTTTGGTGCTTGGGGTTTTCACGCCGCGCGTTAGCGCGGCGTGATGCCTTCGGCTAATTCGACGTGGAACGATTGTTTCACTTTTGTCGATCCATAGCTGAGTTCCGCGTTGTAATCACCGGCCGGCAACAATCGTTTGGGATCCTCGCCGCCGTATTCCGTGATCACATCTTTGGTCGGTCGCAGATCCCAATTAAGCCGGGTGAATCCGGGCGCGCCCGGGGCTTTCAAGGTGGCAACCGGTTGCCCATTGGCCTTGGTAACCGCAACCTTGATTTCGTCACCGGTGAATTCTTTCACCCAGATCGTAAACAACGCGCCTTCGGGCGGATTTTGGCCTCGATAAATTCCTTTACCCGAAAAATCACTGAAGCCGGGCTGCAAATAAGCACCGGTTACCGGCCTAACCGTAAACAGGTGTGCTGGCTTGGCCGCTATGTCCGGCGTCAACTCTCGAAACGGGACCACGTCATCGATAATGGCAATGCTGCGACCGTGCGTCGCGATCACCAGGTCGGATGTGCGCGGATGAATCTGCAAATCGTCAACCCGAACTGAAGGCACGTCTCCGATCCGGACCCAATGCGTTCCCTGATCCACCGACACAAAAACCCCAAAGTGCGTTCCAGCGTAGAGAAGCTTCGGATTGACCGGATCTTCCCGCACAACTTCCAGCGGGAAGTTAGCCGGGAGATCACCAATGATAGGAGCCCACGTTTTTCCGAGATCAGCCGTCCGAAATGCCATTGGCCGATCGTCGGCCGCTCGATAGGCGTTCATGGTGACGTAAGCGACATTCGGATCCTGATTGCCAGGTTCGATGCGCACGATCCATTGACCGCGCGCGTTTTCGGGCAGGTTTTCGGTCAGCTCAGTCCATTTTCCGCCATCGTTCTCGGTGATCCAAAGCCGGCCATCATCTGTTCCGGCCCATAATAACCCGGGGCGTTTGGGCGATTCGGCCAGTGAGAATACCACGCCAAAGTTTTCGGCGCCGCTGCCGGTCGCGTTGGTTTTGACCGGATCGTTGTGGGTCAGGTCCGGGCTGATCACGGAATATTTCTCAGCCCGATCGGTTAGGCGAAATACACAATTGCCGCCCAGATAAATTGTGCCCGGCTTATGCCGGCTCATCACCATGGGGGAATTCCAATGAAACCGATAACGCGGCTGGCCTTCGGACGGTTCGGGGCGGAGCCGCCGCAGCTCGCCGTTCCGCAGATTGATCCGGTGCACCTCGCCTTCCTGGCTTTCGGCGTAAAACGTGTCGCGATCGGCCGGGTCGAACAATACATAAAAGCCGTCGCCGCCGGCCAGCGCACTCCAATCGGAGTTCCGGATTCCCTCTTTGCTTTGCGATCCGCTTGGTCCGACCCAGTTCTCGTTATCCTGTAGTCCCCCGGCAATGCGAAAATACGGTTTGGTGTCGTCTAACGAGATTCGATAAAATTCGCCGGCCGGAATCCGGCTGAGGTGGTCCCAGTTTTTTCCACCGGCGAAGCTTTGATAAACTCCGCCGTCAGTCCCGAGCAACAGCCTCTGGCATACCGCCGGTTTCGGCGGTTTATTTTTGTCTTCGGGTTTTGGCGGCTTGGGTGGCGGCACCGTGCCCGGCTGAATGACCAGAGCGTGACAATCGGGATGAACTTTTTCCGAAAGATCCTCGCGGAAATTGCGACCGGCATCATCCGACACCAGCAGCGCAAATCCGAGGACGTAAACGCGTTGGTCGTTAGCCGGATCGACGCGAATCTGGCTGAAATAAAATGGACGCGGATTAATCGCGCTCATCCGGGCCCATTTTTCACCGCCGTCTTCGGAGCGAAACACCCCGCCACTCTTGCTGCGCATATCCATCAGATTGCCGGTACCGCCCTCAAAACTTTGGACGATGGCCATTACCACTTTTGGATTGGACGCGCTCACTGATAAACCGATTCGCCCGGTCTGGGCCGGCAAACCGCCACCCAGTTTCTTCCAGGCCGCGCCCCCGTTAGTCGTTTTGAATATGCCGCCGACGTCTTCCCCGTTGGTGATGCCCGGCCCGGAAGAAAAACTCCACGGTGTGCGCTGACGCGCATAAAGTGCGGCGTACACAATTTCCGGATTCGACGGGTCGAATGCGACATCTACGCAGCCGGTGCGGGTGTTGTGGGGCGCCGGGGCTTGCAGAATAAGCTTCCACGTCTTTCCACCATCGGTTGTTTTGTATAGACCGCGTTCGCCACCATCCGCCCACAGGTGGCCGCTCACTGCGGCATACGCGGTATCGGCATTTTTCGGATGCACGATAATCCGCGCGATGGCGCGACTGTCTTTCAACCCGACGTTCTGCCAGTTTTCGCCGCCATCGGTGGAACGATAAACGCCGTTGCCCCACCCTGAAGAATTGCGGTCGTTAGCCTCACCGCTGCCTACCCAGATGACATCCGAATCAGACGGCGCGACCGCAACCGCCCCGATGGAAAGCACCGGCTGCTTATCGAAGATTGGATCGAACGTAACGCCATTATCGATGGTCTTGAAAACGCCACCGTGCGCGAGGCCTACGTAAAAGATGAACGGGTTGCGCGGGTCGAGAGCGATTTCAGAAACGCGCCCGCCCATGATTGCCGGGCCGATCGCGCGAGCTTTCAAGCTCTTGAACAGCACATCCGTCAGCTGTGGCACCGTGGCCGAGGGTGGCGGGGTGACTGCCGATGACAATGGGGGCGTGGTAGCGGCGGCCGCCGGTGCGCCCGGTGAAGCTGCGGCCGCGGGTGAAGACTCGGGCCGCCGGATTTCTTCCTCCTGCGCGCGCGAGGACTGAAGAGCAGCGACCGAAATCGTCGCGACAATGACAGTGACGCAAAAACAGTTTCTCATAGCGGTTGAACGATCGCTTGTTATCGAACGCGATTGAAACGGTGACAAACGAAATCGTGGCATCGGACACTGGGCCGGTCCGGCTCGGACCCGATGGGATTGGCAGCCAAGTATGTGTTTAGCGTGTTGCAGTGTCGCATTGTTATGTGTCCTGAAGGTACAGCCGAAATTAGCCGGCGGGTGAAGCTCCGCGGAACCGCCGGTTCCCTCGCACTAAAAGGTATGCGTCCTGAAGGGGCGCAAGGAGAGTGCGAGATCTTCTCGCGCCCCTTTCGGGCGCAAATGTCTGTTCTATGATTTGATCCGGTGGTTGCGCTAGTCCCTCGCTCCACACCCGGCTAATGTCTGTTGTCCCCTCCGGGACGCTAAACAGGGGCGCAGCCAACGCCCTGACATCGGACGAAAACACTCGGTGGTGGGATCGCCCGGCAGCCGATGAGCGCATTAGCGAAAGGCGTTGTCTCCGAACTTTTTGTTTCGCGCCCGTGTGCCCCTGAAAAAATCATTTGCACTTTGCACCCGTGGCTACACCCACTATTTAGCCATGTCATCCCGATCGAAGTGGAGGGATCCCTCAAATGCGGACACGTCACGCTAGTAGGCGAGGTCCTTCGACTTCGCTCAGGATGACAAGCCTTAGGATGTTTAGGTGCTAAGCCGCGGCAATTTGTCCTAAACGCAGGACGGATGCTACTACACTAATGAAAACACTCGGAATGATTGGGGGAGTGGGACCGGAATCGACGGTCGATTACTACGTTTCGATCATCGAGCGATATCGAAAGCTGAAACCGGACGGAAGTTATCCGCAATTCATTATCAACAGCATCGATTTGAATAAGGGGAGGGGATTGATCGAGGCGCAGGATTGGCCCGGGATCACGCGATATTTGACTGAGGAAATCGAAAAACTGGCGCGAGCCGGCGCGGAATTCGGCCTCATCTCCGCTAACACGGCTCACATCGTGTTTGATGAAGTGCAACGCCAATCACCGATACCTTTGATCAGCATCGTCGAAGCGACGGCCAAAGTGGCGCAGGAAATGGCCCTGAAACGGGTAGGGCTGTTCGCGACCAGTTTTACGGTGGCAGCGAAATTTTACACCAGAGCGTTCGCGAGATATCAGATCGAGGTAATCGACCCCGGGCCCGCTGATCAGGATTTTATCCATCACAAGTACATGAACGAACTGGTGAACGGAGTTTTCCGCGATGAAACGCGATCGGCTTTACTCGAAATCGTCGATAAGATGGCCGGCGAAAACCGGATCGAGGCGATGGTTCTTGGCGGAACGGAGCTGCCTCTGCTGCTGCGCGATGAAACGCATAACGGCGTTCCGTTCCTGAACACCACCAGGATTCACGTGGCCGCGGCGGTGGCGGAGATGTTGTCGTGAAAAACCGCGGATTGCCCCGGGTGACGAAGCCCGCAACCGAAGATTAACCGCGAATGGACACCAACCGACACTAATCAAGAGGTTGGATTCGTGTTTATTCGTGTGCATTAGTGGTTGGAAATCTCTCGCCGTGAACCGTGACCAAAGATTTGTGTTAGTTGGGTTTGCGGTTTGGCTTGGTCTGGCGCTTGCGCTCGGCCTAACCGGCCGGTTCGAACAAGCTTCGGCTCAGGCTGTCGGCGCGACGGTTTGGATCCTGACGATTCTGCTCTTGTTGGGCTGGTGGAAGATTCCGGTTATCAATCGTTGGGCCGATAGCGTAGACCTGCGCTGGCTGATTGCGTTGCATCTTATGCGCTTCGTGGGCTTGTATTTTCTGTTTCTGTGTCGTCGCGACGAACTTTCCTGCCGGTTCGCGCATCCCGCGGGCATTGGGGACGCAATCACCGCGATCGGCGCTGCTATCCTGCTGTTGTGGCCGATGCTGCGCGGCCGAAAGCCGGCCAAGCCACCAATCGACATTTGGAATGTGTTCGGCTTTCTCGACATCATTGTCGTGGTCATAACCGCCTATCGGGTCGGTTTATCCGACTGGATAGGCATGGCCGCGCTTCGGGCCCTTCCGTTAATGCTGTTGCCTACCTTTCTCGTTCCTCTGATCATCGTGTCGCACATTTTGATTTTTGTTCGTCTACGAACCGGTAGGCTGACGCTATGAAACACGCTACCGGGGCGACTGAAAGGCGAGGGCATGCCAAGTAACTTCAGCCGTCAACTATCGCTGGTGGTGGCCGCCGCGATAACAGCCATCGCCGGTTGTCTGGTAGCGAAAGGTGAATCGGAGCCCGTTCGTTACGTCGCCATCGGTGATTCCTACACCATCGGCGAGGGAGCGAATCCGGATGAGGCCTGGCCGAATCTGCTCACGAAGCATTTGCAGGAGAAAGGGATCAACATCGAACTCCTCGCCAATCCGTCGGTCACCGGATGGACGACTCAGCAGGCGATCGACAAGGAGTTGCCGGTGTTTGTGGAGAAGAAACCAACCTTTGCCACGCTCTTGATTGGCGTTAACGACTGGGTCCAGGGCGTGGATGAGAAAACTTTTCGGCAACGGCTCATTATTCTAATGGACCGGATGCGGGAATTGTTGCCTAACAAGAAACGGCTGCTGGTGGTTACAATTCCGGATTTTGGGGTTACGCCGGCGGGGCCGCGTTATTCCAAGGGCCGCAACATTTCTGAAGGCATCGCTTCGTTCAACCGGATCATTGCCGAAGAAGCGAAAAAACGCGATTTGCCCGTGGTCGACATTTTTCCGTTAAGCAAACAAATGAAAAACGACCGGGCGTTAGTCGCGGAAGATGGTTTGCATCCGTCGGCTAAAGAATACGCCGAATGGGAGAAACGTATTTTTCCGGTCGCGCTCGAGCTGCTAAAGCGAAGTGAGTGACGATTAGCCGCGACCCGTTCGACTTCGCTGCGCTCCGCTCAGGGTGACAAATTACTGGCGACCTCCGTCCTCTTGTTAGAGAAATGCCGATTTCAAAACGGCAGCCCAAAAGGTTCACCGCGGATTTCGCGGATTAACACGGATTCTTTCGGAAGCGGCACGTGATCGCTGCCCAATCGAAGAACAGGCCCAACACGAAGACAAATACGCCGAAAGAACACACCACAATACCGCCCCTTTTGCGTCACTTCGCGTGTTTCGCGGTTACTTCCTTCCAATCCGCGTAAATCCGCGGTGAACCTTTGTCTTGGTAACAAGTTGTAATGAGCCAATCCGAACGCGCAAGTCTCGTGGTCATCGAAGTAATCTCCCTCTACCTCTACCGCTTAACTGTACTGTGATGGGGCCATGGCGATTGAGGTCCAGCCTACGCACAAGGCTACGGCTCGGCCAGCAATCGCCGCTACCAGCCGCAATCCTATCCCCGGCCCCGCCTGCAACAGCAATCCGCGGCGCGACGAGCCAGATGTTCACAAATCACGGAAATCTTGTACGATCTGGGCTGATCTGCTTGCCGCGCCGTAGCCTTGTGCGAAGGCGGGTGTTGATCCGTGTTGATCTGTGGCAAGAATCTTACCGAAATGCCGATTTCGCGATGCGGGTTCGTTTCCATCTGGATCTGCGCCGCCGCGGTGGTGGTGTTAGCCCGGGCCTTTAACGCCGCCGATCCCGGTTACGAGTTGCCGATCCAGGTCGAGGCTGCCCGCCATCTTCTTGCCGGCAAAGGGCTGACCATTCACGCCCTCGGCGGCGAAGACGACCTGGCGGCGCCGGCCCGATTGCTGGCGATGCGGCATTTCCCCGCGGGCTTCTCGCTTTACGCCGCCGCATTGCTCGGGATCGGCCTAACAATCCCAACGATCGTCAAAATATTTTTTGGCGTGGTCACGATCCTTGGCTGGTGGGGTTGGGGGCGACTGGCGTTCGCCTTCTGCCAGGACGGAATTGAGCGAGGTGGTCTTTGGAAATGGACAGCCGCGTGGCTGGGGCTGTCGATCCCGCTGTTATTCACGCCCGCATGGCAGGGGACAGACCTGTTCGTTTGGGCAGCGGTGCCATGGGTGCTGTTTTGGCTAACGCTCGGACCGGTAGATCCCAGCCGCATTGGCAGCCGATCACAAACGTCGAACGCCGAACGTCGAACGCCGAACATCGAATGGCAGCAGATCAACGGTCCGCGAAAGCATGATTTGTTCGCAGGATTGCTGTGTGGCGTCGTGGTTTTCATGCGTTACTCAGGCGTCCTGCTGGTCATTTACGCCGCACTGTTGATTGTAGCGCAATCACACCGGCAACTGGGAACAGTCCTGAGCCGAAGCGCCGCGTTCGTTGCCGGTTTGTTACCGATTTTAGCGGCTCAGTTCTATTTCACTCTCGCCAAAATACCGGCCGAAAACATTCCCGACGTTTTCGCGGTTCAACCCGGAATCGGAGAAGCATTCCGTCGAATCGGCGAAGCGGTTTGGACGTTTCCGGCGGCCAACTGGTCGTTCGCATGGTGGTGGCCACCGCGACTGGTAGATTTGATCACCCAGCCAGGTTGGGACTGCCGGTCGCTGCTGGTGGCTACCATATTGGGATGGGCGATTCTGCTGCCGCTCTTTGCGGTTCGGTTAGGCGATTCAAACGATGAAACCGGGTCGCGCGATGTTCGAACTGCCGCGCTTGGTCTTTTTGTCGCGTTTCCGCTGCTTCTTTGCCTTTGGTCGGGGTTCGCCGATTACAACTACGTTCGCGATCAGAAATATTATCTGCCGCTCCTGCCGTTAGCGGTGTTAATCGCCTACGCAGCCGGCGCTCCGAATGAGCGCCGAAACAGTGTCATTCACCGACTGGCGAGAGCGGCAGGCATAATTTATCTGGGCGCGTTTATTGGCCTCAGCGCGGTTTCAATCGCGCGACTCCCATTACCTGGTAACGCCGGCCTCAGTAGTCGACTCAAGTTGCTGGGAACATCAACATGGAACGTTCATTGGCCCTCGAACAAATTGACCGGCGAGTTCTCGCCGGCCCGGGCTTACACCATGGATTTGTTAAAACAGGATCCGGCCGCGATCCTGGTCACAAATCACGAGGAATGGTTTTATGCCGATCCGGCGGTGGACCAATCGCGAGTGCGACGCCTGAAAGATTTTCAACCGGCTTATGTCACCGGGCCGGCCCACATTATAATTGCGATTCAGCAATACGCGGCGGGTTCGCCGGGGTCGGTGTCGTGGTATGGACACTACGGAACGCTAATGCGCGGCGATTATTTCCAGTCGCTGCCAGGCCTGACCGTGGTTCAAGAGTTTCCCGACGAGCAGATCAAAATTCTGGAATCGCGCATTCCGGAGGGTGAACGGGTCGTTTTGAATCGGAATGCTACCGAGGTTAAGCCGGCGAGTCGTTAACGATTACGATTATGAGCAGGAGCATGAGCACCCTTCGCTTGCCAGGCTATGGGCAGGCTGCGAAACAAGCGGCGGGGACGCCGCTTCCACCGATCACCTCTCACTAATCACTTCTCACCGGGAGAAAAATGGGCGGTGAGGGTTTCGAACCCCCGACCCCCTCGGTGTAAACGAGATGCTCTACCACTGAGCTAACCGCCCTGATTGAAGACAGTGATAAATCGTGACCCGCCTACGCGCAAGGCTTCCTCCTTCGCTGGGGCTACGGCGTGACAAGACCGCGATTCCGTCCCGATTGGCACTGCTTTTCTGGTGAGTGGCGGATGGTTTAATCATGACCGCCTCGCATATCGTTACCGGCGCGTCACATCGCGCGCGCAGGGTAACGAAAAAGCTTGCCAACAGCGGGCTGACAGTCCGTAATCGACAACAAAAGCTGCAGAAACCCAGAAATACAATGGACATCATTTCAATACTCGCACTCGTGGCCGAGCCGGTGCCGGAAGCACTTTCCACCCTTTGGCTGGCTGTTCCCCTGGCTGGCATGTTTGCGGTGACAATAATCCGGCGCAAAAAGCCGTAAT
>DATFCK010000234.1:0-5905 GCA_035253185.1 Chthoniobacterales bacterium
TGCTGACAATTCGCCGGTAGATCCGTTAGGCGGCCGATGGCCTGCAACCGCACGTTCTTTTCCACCAGCTCGGGAGTTTTTTCCTTCAAAAACTTTTCCAACAAGCGCATCAGGGCGAAGACTTCGCTCTTCGGTCGCTGCCAGTTTTCCGCCGAAAACGCGTAAAGGGTCAGAAATTCAATTTTCAACTCGCCGCAGCCCTCAACACATTCGCGCACCGCTTTGGCTCCTTCTTCGTGGCCTTTGATTCGGGGCAGCCCGCGTGACTTAGCCCACCGGCCGTTGCCATCCATAATAATGGCGATATGGCGCGGAACGGATTTCGTGGTGGAGACCATTGCTCCAATTTAAGAGTCCATTGACAAATAGCGAGCCAGCGCCGGACGACTCCGGTGGCCGAAACAAGTAGGGCAAGCTTCCAATTTGTCCGGCCAATCACCGCAAGCTGAAAGCTTGCGCCACATTAAATAAAAATTGTTTGGTTGCGCGACGGGCCGACACTGATGATGGACAACTTGGCGCCGGTTAGGTCGGAAATGCGTTTGACGTAGTTCCGCGCCTGGACTGGCAGATCGGAGAATTTTTTCGCGCTGGTGATCGATCGTTTCCAGCCGGGCATCGATTCGTAAATCGGCTCGCAGTTTTCCAGTTGCGTTGCATCTGACGGCGGCACTTTGAGGCGTTTACCGTTAAGCCGGTAACCCACACAAATCTGAATCGGATTCACTTCATCGAGTCCATCCAGATTGGTTATTGCCAGCTCGTCAATGCCGTTAATCATGGTGGCGTAATGGGTCGCCACCGCGTCGAACCATCCGCATCGACGTGCCCGGCCGGTGGTGGCGCCAAATTCCCGCCCGAGCGCGTGCAACATTTTTGCAATGCGTTGATCCTCGGTCGGCAATGCACCTTCGCCTACCCGAGTGGTGTACGCTTTCATCACTCCGACCACCCGATCCATCCGATGGGGTGGCACACCGCTGCCGGTACAGGCGCCACCCGCGGTAGTGTTCGACGAAGTGACATAGGGATAAGTGCCGTGATCAATATCGAGAAATGTCCCCTGTGCGCCTTCGAATAGAATCCCCTTCCCGCGCTTCAACGCTTGATGCAGATAGACCACCGTATTTCCCACGAATGGACGAAGTTTCGCGCCCGCGATCAGGTAATCGCGATTTACCTGGGTGTAGTTGATCGGTCGGGCACCGATTGCCTGCAAGATGCTGTTATTCTCGCGGATTCGCGCCTGCAGCTTCTTTGAGAATAACGTCGGCTGCATCAGGTCGGATATCCGTAAGCCGGTGCGCGCCGCCTTGTCTCCGTAAGCGGGGCCAATTCCGCGCTTGGTGGTTCCGATTTTCGCCCGGCCTTTCCGCAGCTCGCGCTGTTCGTCCAGCGCGCGATGATAGGGCAACACCAAATGCGCGCAGTCGCTAATCAGCAGATTTTTATCGATTTTTATACCGGCTTTACGCAGCCCTTCGATTTCACGAACGAGCGCAACCGGATCAATGACCACGCCGTTGCCGATGACGCACACTTTGCCCCGCCGCAATATGCCGGACGGAATCAAATGCAAAATGTAAGTGGTTCCGTCGTGAATCACCGTATGGCCGGCATTGTTGCCGCCCTGACTGCGAACCACCACATCCGCCTTGGCGGTGAGCACATCGATAATCTTGCCCTTTCCTTCGTCCCCCCATTGCGCACCGATCAGAATCGTGTTGGCCATTTTCGTTAGACTGTGACAAAAATTTTCCCGACGCATCTGGCAAGACGCAGTCGGGCTTGCCTACGAATGATAGGACCGGCGCCGTATCCCGCAAGGTGTTTCGAGGCGAGAGAAGACCCTGCGTTCCAGTATTAGGATGTGTTGAGTGCGCCGGACCACCAAAACGCAGGCACAAAATTCGAAGGGATCTTCCAAGATTTAATCCTTAAATCTCCAGAACAGTCCGGCTCACCCCATGAGGACAAAACGCCAAATGCGGGGTTGGCCGTTCGACAGCCTCAGGCCCCTGAGCACGGCCGAAGGGGGTTTGGTGCTTGGAGTTTCCCTGGCGGTTGGGTGCTTGGAATTTGGTGTTTCCTCGCCAATAACAGGCCAAGGCGACAAACCCGAAGCCCCGCGGCAAAGTTGTGAACGCGAAAAGCGTCCGACGGTGAGGCGAGGTGCGTAGATGTTGTTGATGCGCACTATCTTACTCATCATCCTCGTCCTCCTGTTGATTGGAGCTCTCCCGGCCTGGCCCTACAGCCAGGGTTGGGGCTACTTTCCTGGGGGCGGATTATTACTACTGATCATTCTAATATTACTCCTTTGGCGAGCGTGAATGGCGGTCGGGGCTCGCCGGGCCTCAATAGTTGAATGGGTTAAATGTTAAACCGGGAAAAGCCTATCCCGCAGGATGGCGCCCGATTTAACAATTTAACGAGTGGACGGTTTAACCGGCAGTTAGTCCGAACGGATTAATTGCCCTTGGCCAAAGCTTTCTTCAAAGCCCTCGAAGATTCGGCGGTGCCACCGCGATGCCGTGAGTGTTTGTAATTGCGCACTGCGTTCCAGTTAATTCGCGAGTCGTGAACGAAGGTATTCATGGCTACGCGATAATTGCCGCCGCCGTGTAACCGCCGGTGCGCATTAATAAAGGCGGTAGGATCGTAGTAATTGCTCGAGTCCCGCGCGAACTTGGCCCGACTCATTCCGATCGCGATGTTCTTGCGCACTTCCAAATGCAAATGCGCATCGTACAACCCGTGTGCTGTCCCCATGGTCGCGATCTGCTGACCGCGACTCACTACTTGTCCGCGGCTGACCAGGATGCGATCGCAATGGCCATATAGCGAATCAATGCTTTTGATCACACCGCCTTCGCGGTAGCTGTGGCGAATGATGATCACATTCCCCCAGCCCATGCGGCAGTCGCGCGCGAAAACCACAATGCCATCGCCGATTGCATAAATAGGATCGCGAAAATCGGTGTCGCCCCCGCGGATTCCATCCCAATCTTCCCCAAGATGCCCGTTCGATCGGAACCCACGCGCTTTATAGTATCCGACTGAATCCGGTTTCCCGACGGCGAAATCAAATCCGTCAGCGAGTTTCACGAAGGCTGTTTCAAGAGGAGTCTTGAGGAATTGAGCGGCCGATTCCTGTCCGGTTACCGGTAATCGAGTGTGCGGTTCGGGAGCCGGTCCATCCACGCGCGTCAGCTTCATCGTTCGCGCAGCCGGCACAACGCCCGTGGGCCTAACTGGTTTCGGCGAGGCTGAGGCGATAGAAGGCGCGAACGGCGCGGTTACCTTGGTCGGCGCGGTCCGTGCCGGGGGCGGGGATTCCTGCGCGCGAGCGATCATTACCAGAGTTGGGCTCGGCTCCGCCTTGGGCTTTACGGTAGAGGCCGGCTTCGCGCTGATCGGTTGTGCCTTAACGACGGTTGTCCCGACCGGGTGAACGGTTGGCGCCTCCGATTTGGCTGAAGTCGCCGGTAAAATAACGGAGGGAGCGGGCTTGGATGCGGCCGCGAGCGCCGCCGCGGTGGGTTTAGCCGCAGCCGGGATAGAAATCGGCTTCGCGGCCGGTGGCGCGACCGGCAATGGCGCGCTTTCATCCCGGGCGACGATGACCTGCTGTGCGTCAATGCGCCCGACCAAGGCGCACCCCACCAGCAACATGCACGACGCGATCTTAAGCATGAAGAGCCGCCGTTTTAGACAAAGCCAAAGTTATTGACAAGCGCTCTTTTGAAAAAAGCTCCACGATCGAACCTCCAAGCAGCAAAGAATCTTGAAATTCCAATAATTAGAGTACTGCCGTCGACCACCGCGAAGAGTTCTGCTTTTCGATTGTCCATTGGAGCTTCTTGGGATGTGGCGGGCGTGGGATTTTGCTTCGCGCAGCTCAGCCGCGCTTCACTTGAACGACTGGCAACGGGAACCGAAGACGCAATTCGTCTCCCAGATAAATCTCCACGTGATGCAGCCCGTATTGCTGAAACTGAACCCCGCCGAAATAATGCACATTGGTCGCGTGCCCTTCGATTTCCTGGAGAACGAACTCCACTTCCGCCTGGGCAATCACCTGGTTCTCGTCCACTCCGATGATTCGCGATCGCTGCACAAACCGGCCGGTGCCGCTGCACCACCGCGACCAGATACACAGCCGCAAACAATTAAGCGGGAGGCCGGGCGCAGGAATCACGTTGATGACGCCCACCAGCGTTTGCATGCCGTTGACTTCGCAACGCACATCTTCGCACAACACGCAGCTCTGCAGATCGGGCAGCATTGTTGAAGTGGATGTGTCCATGTTCTAGCGCACGCCGCGCGCAATCAGCGCCAGCAGCGCGAGTCCCAGAATAATCCGGTAAACGGCGAATAGCGCAAATCCGTGTCGTCGCACCCAGTTCATGAACCAGGCGACGACGGCCAGGGCGACCACAAACGACACCGTGAAGCCGATAATTAAAACGATCCACTGCCGGCCGGTAACGACTAACGGCGCGAGGTTTTCCTCGAATCCGCGATGAGCCCGCGGGATGAAAACTTTCAAGAGATCGTAGCCGGTAGCAACAACCATGGTGGGCATGGAAAGGAAGAACGAAAACTCGAGCGCGGCCGGCCGCGACATGCCGGCGATTTGGGCCGCGGCGATGGTCGACATTGAGCGGGAAGTTCCGGGAAACAGGGCTGACAAAATTTGGGCCGCGCCGATCCAGATGGCGTGACCCACACTCATCTCTTCCATGGTCTGGATCCGCGGCTGCCGGCAAACGATATCGACGATCCACATCACGACGCCGCCGATCAGCAACGCCATTGCCATCACAAAAAGGCTTTCCAAATTTTTGCCGATAACTTTCGACAATAAAAATGCCGGAACCGCCGTCACCAGAAAGGCAATGATCGTTAGGCTAAGGGGATGACTGAAAATGGTTCGGTCGCCGCGATCGCCGGACGGAAAACTCCGCACAAATTTATCGATTCGGCTCCAAAAATAAGCGGGCAGGGCGAGGGTAGCGCCTAACTGTATTACAACCGTATACATTTTCCAGAAGGGATCACTCAGCGAAAGCTTGAACAACGCTTCGACGATCCGCAGATGCGCGGTCGAACTGATGGGAAGAAACTCGGTTACGCCCTCAACGATGCCGAGAATGACGGACAAGAGGAAATCATTCATGCAATTCAGTTATCGGTTACCCGTTAATGGTTATCGGTGGGGAGATTGCGGGCCAAAACGCAAATCGTGTTTCACGAACATCTAATAACCTAATAATCGATAACGAGAGGATCGAGCCTCCTTTCCGGCGCGCACAGTAGAAGGCGAACGCGAAAGCGCAAGGAGGGATCGGTTATCGGTTATCGGTTATCCGCTTCAACGCTTCAACGCTTCAACGCTTTAACTATTTAACTCCTCAACTCCTCAACTCCTCAACGACTCAACGACTCAACTGCCCGCTTTCCGCTTTCCGCGTTTCAGCTTTCCCTTTACCTTTCCCCTCGCTCACCTCAACTCCTCAACTCGCTTTCAGTTTTCCGCCTTTCATGAACACGGCCATGCATTTCAGCTTTCAGCTTTCAGTTTTCAGCTTTCAGGCTTCCGCTTTCCGCGTTTTATGAAAACCGCCCTCGTCACCGGCATTACTGGTCAGGACGGCTCGTATTTGGCCGAACTTCTTTTGGGCAAGGACTACGCGGTGCACGGGATCGTCCGCCGCACCAGTAATATTGTTCGATCACGCATCGAACATCTCACGCGCGACGAAAAAATTTACGATCGCCAATTGTTTCTGCATTACGCCGACCTGTCCGATGGCACGACGTTGCGCCGGATATTTCACGATGTTCGGCCTGATGAAGTTTATCATTTGGCCGGTCAGAGCCACGTCGGCCTCAGCTTCGA
>DATFCK010000235.1:0-14092 GCA_035253185.1 Chthoniobacterales bacterium
ATAAAGAGCGCGGATTCATATAATTGCGGCGGGAATGGCACGACCACAGGCTTAATACCGAGCGCTTCGGCCCTGGCCAGTCGCGACGTTTGTCCGGATACGATGTAAATCGGATCGCAACCCGCGCGATGAGCTGTTACCACCAGGCGGTCAAGCACCGTCATTCCGGCGATGGTCAGACTGCCCATCCCGGCGTCGCACACCAGGATCGCAGGAACCTTCCTCACAACGCCAGTGTTGGTAAACAACTGTATTTGGTTAGCGTCTTTGCTGGCAACCTGTGGGTGCGTTAGTTGCCTCGAAACACTTGCCCCATTGCGTATGCGCTAAACATATACACGCCGCTATTTGCCATTCGAGTTTCGCTTTCCGGCGGTGAAAACGCCGCGTAACCCGAAATACGCCACCGCGTCTTTCATGTTGGAAATGAAACGCATAAACGGATTCATGTCGCCGGAAGTGACGAATTGCATCGACACCACATATCGGGTTTCGCCGGCTTTCACCGGTGTGACTTGGTGATACACCTTGTCGCCGTTGAAAAGCACCAGCATCCCCGGCGTCATTTTCAGTTCAAGCTTTTCAACCGCGCGCCCCGGTTGGCGGGTGTGCAAATGACACTCCAAACGCGAACTCGAGTCGTCCTTGAAACCTACCAGCAGCGTCCACCGGCGATCTTTATAATATGAAGTGTCGTAATGAAACCCCATATGGTCACCTTCTTCGGTGTAAGCGTAAAACGCGCACCGATGGGGATCGTTAGTCGGGCATTCATTCATTTCCGCGCCAACCAACCGACGTAAGAACGCCAGAAGTTCAGCGCTGTGATAAACCTCGGTGATGGCCGGGGCCACCGAACGCAAAATGTCGTACGGCACGCTGCCTCCTTTTTTGTGGCCCGGCAGGTAGTTGCGGTGAATCTGGGGCAGGATGGCAGGCAAATGCGCTTCCCATTGTTCCAGGACCGAGGCTGGCAGGAAATCAGGAATCACCACAAATTCATCCTGCTCGGAATACTCCCGGCGCAGAGTCGCCTCGTCCTGTTGGGCGACAGCTTCGTGGATGGACTCGTTAATCGGGAGAGGGGCGGTAGAGATCATCGGGCGAGCCCTAGTTACCGTTGCTTGGCGCGGTCAGTCAATTAATTCGTGGATGCAGCAGTCGCCGTCGGCAATTGCGGGAACACACCACCTAAAGCATAGCTATGTCATCCCGAGTGGGAGCGCGACTGGGTGGAGCGTTGACCTCTCATGTGCAGGGTGACGTCACGCAAGTTGGAGGGGTCCTTCGGTCCGAGCCGGACTGGCATTTTCGCTCAGGATGACAACCCTGTAGGTGCTCAGTTTCCTGTGGAGGCGTAATGAGAAAGCCCTAGTCTTAGTTGCCAGCCTACTAAATGACCTCAAAGCCAAAGACGACTCAATTCCGACAACTTCTTGAATCTCCCGGCCTGGAGTTCCTGATGGAAGCGCATAACGCGTTGAGCGCGCGGATCGTCGAAGAAGCCGGGTTTCACGGCATCTGGGCGAGCGGTCTTTCCATTTCGGCGACGCTCGGCGTGCGCGATAACAACGAGGCCAGCTGGACCCAGGTGTTGGAAGTAGTCGAGTTCATGAGCGACGCCACCAACATTCCGATCCTGCTCGATGCCGACACCGGTTACGGGAATTTCAATAACATGCGGCGGTTGGTAAAAAAACTGGAGCAGCGCGGTGTCGCCGCCGTTTGTATTGAGGACAAACTTTTTCCGAAGACTAACTCATTTATCAACAGCGAACGACAGCCGTTAGCCGATCTGGATGAGTTCACCGGCAAAATAAAAGCGGTGAAGGACGGCCAAAGCGACCCGGATTTTTGTCTGGTCGCGCGCCTGGAGGGTTTCATCGCCGGTTGGGGACTTGATGAAGTGCTGCGCCGGGCGGAAGCGTGTCATGCTGCCGGTGCGGACGCGGTGCTGGTGCACAGCAAGAAAACAGCGCCGGACCAGGTGCTCGCCTTCGCCCGCGAATGGAAAAACCGGTGTCCAGTCGTGGTCGTGCCGACGACTTACTACAGCACGCCGGTCGAGCTATTTGAAGAAGCCGGAATCAGCGTAGTGATCTGGGCCAATCAAAATGTTCGCAGCTCGATCGCGGCCATGCAAAAGACGGCGCGCCGCATCTTCGAGGAACGCTCCGTGCAAAACGTCGAGGACGCCATCGTACCGGTTCAGGAGGTATTCCGTCTGCAGAATGCGGACGAATTGATTACCGCGGAAGAACGATATTTGCCAAAGCGGCAGGATTCGACCCGCGCGATCGTATTGGCGGCGAGCCGCGGTAGCGAGATGGGGGACGTGACCCAAAAAATTCCGAAGACAATGGTGCAAATCGGCGGCACCCCATTGTTGCACCGGCTGGTAGGACAATTGCGTGCTGCCGGCATCCGGCGGGTAACCGTGATTCGCGGTTTCGCGGCTGATAAGGTGCAGGCGCCCGATGTTGAGTTCGTCGAGAATAACGAGTTCGAAGGTACCGGCGAATTGCTGTCGC
The DNA here is from genome assembly GCA_035253185.1 of Chthoniobacterales bacterium. Lineage (GTDB taxonomy): Bacteria > Verrucomicrobiota > Verrucomicrobiia > Chthoniobacterales > UBA10450 > DATFCK01. The sequence continues at coordinate 2,532 of DATFCK010000235.1, forward strand.
TCAGTAAAGCGATCGATCATTTGCACGGCGATACGATCATATCGTTTGGCGACATTCTGTTTCGGAAACACATCCTTAATAATCTTCTGGCCGAGGAGAATGACATAGTCATCGCGGTGGACGCAGCCTGGGAAAGAAACCGTTCGTCGAATGGGTATGCGGATTACGTGACGGCCACGCGTCCCTACTCGCTGCATTATGAGGAAGAAGATGCGTTCCTGGCCGACATCGGTCCCGCGCTCGAGCGCTCCCGGATTCATGGCGAATGGATCGGGCTGGTGAAAACGACTGCCCGGGGCGCGGCCGCCATCAAAAATGCCCTAACCGAATTGTCCAAGCGCCCAGATTTTCGGAAATTGCGCTTCGACGATCTGTTCAAGCATTTGCTCAAGGATAAGCAGCCGGTCCAGGTGCTGTATATCGCGGGTCAATGGCTCGACGTTGACGATCTCGACGATCTGGCTCGGGCGCAGGCATTTTGATCCGGACTGGTGCAACCGGTATGACTTACCGATCGTCGAGTCCCGGAGGCCCGGATGATTGGCCGCTGAGGCTGGGAGGTAGGACAAGCTTCCAGCTTGTCATTTTCTTTTACAAGACAAGCTGGAAGCTTGTCCTACCCCTGTGATTAATCCCGAGCAATTCGTCGAACATCTGCACAGTCTCGGCTACTCGCAATACGCCGGCGTGCCGTGTTCATTTTTCACCTCGCTGTTGAATTGTGTCATCAATCATCCCGCGGCTGATTATGTCGGGGCGGCGAGTGAAGGCGAAGCAGTTGGAATCACTCTCGGCGCTTATCTGGCCGGCCGGAAAACTGTGACCATGTGTCAAAACTCCGGACTTGGGAACATGGTGAACCCGTTAACCTCACTGAATTATCCGTTCCGGATTCCCACCCTACTGATTGTAACCTGGCGCGGTCAACCCGGAGTCAAAGACGAGCCGCAGCACGAACAGATGGGGCGCATCATGCATCAGTTGCTCAACACCTTGGAGATTCCGTGGGCGCCATTTCCAGAGAGTAACGACGGGATCGCGGAGGTGATGGAACGGGCGGATGCCACCATGCGTGACACCAAGCGGCCGTTCGCCCTAGTCTTGCCCAAAGACACAATTGCAGACCGGGCTTTGGACGAACAACCGGCGCCGGTACCGGTCAAACCTGAGGTGCAGCAGCGCGGTCCGACTAACCAGCGACTTACTCGCACCGAAGTCTTGAAATTGATACTCGAGACCCTGGACGGTAACGAGGCGATCATTGCCACAACCGGAAAGACCGGTCGCGAACTGTTTACCGTGGCGGACCGGCCTAATCATCTTTACGTGGTTGGCGGCATGGGCACGGCATCGGCCATTGGATTCGGGGTTGCCCATGTCTTGCCGAAACAACCGGTGGTGGTGATCGATGGAGATGGCGCCGCGCTCATGAAAATGGGATCGTTAGCCACGATCGGTTTTTATCAGCCGGACAAATTTCTTCATATCGTGCTTGATAACGAAGTTCACGATTCGACCGGTGGACAGCAAACCGCATCGCCGGTGGTTCGATTCGCGGAAGTGGCGGCAGCGGCGAATTATTGCAATGCCTATGCCGTCGATGGTCGCGACGACATTGTTCGAGCGCTGCGCGAGTTACGATCGCGATCCGGGCCGTCATTGTTGCACGTAAAGATTCGGCCTGGTTCGCCGAAGGAGCTTGGCCGGCCAACTGTGAAGCCGCATGAAGTAACGGAACGGTTCTCCAGTTTTCTGCGTTCGGCGGCAAAATCTGGGTAGCCTTTGTCGAACGCGGAGGAGCATTCGATTCCTTGTGTCCGCGGCAACATCCTCGAAAATAGCTATGTCATCCCGACCGAAGTGGAGGGACCTCTCAAATGCAGAACGCGTCACGGTAGTAGGCGAGGTCCCTCGACTGCGCTCGGGATGACAAACCTTAAGATGCTCATTCTCCTGCTGGTCACAGATCACGGCGCACCCGTGCTTTCCTCAGAACCCGTCAAATGAAAGATTCGCGCCTGTTCACCCCCGGTCCCCTAACGACCAGCGCAACGGTCAAGGCTGCCATGCAGCGTGATATCGGATCGCGCGAGGCGGAGTTCATCGAACTGGTCGGTAACATTCGCACCGAGCTTTTGCGGATTGCCGGAGTCTCCAAAGAAGCGGGTTACGAAGCGATTCCGATGCAGGGGAGCGGAACGTTCGCGATTGAATCAGTGTTGTCCTCCGTGGTCCCGCCTAACGGTCATTTATTGATTTTGGCGAACGGCGCTTATGGCGAACGGATGTTGCAGATTGCCGAACGTTGGAAAATTCCGGCTACGATTCGACGCTGGCCTGAGAATGAATCGCCTGATATCGAAACGGTTAGGGGACTTCTGGAGCAAAATCCCAGGCCAACTCATGTTGCGATCGTTCACCTCGAGACGACGACCGGCATTTTAAATCCAATCGATTCGATCGGCCGGCTCGTCCACCAAAACGGATGCGGGTTCATCGTCGACGCGATGAGCAGTTTCGGCGGCGTTGCTATCGATCTGGGAAATTTGGGCGCCGATTATCTCATTTCCTCGCCTAACAAGTGCCTGGAAGGCGTTCCCGGCTTCGCGTTTGTGATCGCGCGGCGCGCAGCGTTGCAAGCTTGCACCGGATTCGCGCGCAGCGTCAGCCTGGATTTGCTCGCGCAGTGGAAGGGATTGGAAGGTAACGGCCAGTTTCGTTTCACTCCACCGACCCATGCGCTCCTCGCCTTCGCCCAGGCGCTGAGCGAATTGCGGGAGGAAGGAGGAGTGATCGCTCGAGCCCAGCGCTACCGGGCTAACCACGCCGCCCTGATAGCCGGCATGCGGAAACTCGGGTTTCGTGAATTTTTGCCGCCGGAAAAGCAGAGCTGCGTCATTACATCGTTTCATTATCCGGATGATAACGCGTTCGACTTCGAGGCTTTTTATCGACGGCTCGCCGACAAAGGGATGATCATTTACCCGGGTAAGGTCAGCCAGACTAACTGTTTTCGAATTGGAACGATCGGGAGAATCTCGGTGAAGGATGTGCAAGCATTGGTGGTAGCCATTGATGACGTGCTCCGGGACCTGGGACTGGTGAAGATTCACGGTTAATTCAACGCGGCGGAGCACCGCCGCCCTCCAAAACGCAAGCGCGGTATGAGCCGTTGCATGTCGGCCAGGTCTTGGAGTGCGGCGCTGATGCGCCGCTTTGGATTATGCGGGCCGATCGTGGGCTCGAGTGTTGAACTTAGGTCTCTCCGTTCACTCTGTTTCCTTCTGGGTAAAAAAAGCAGTGGAATTATCCCGGCCTGATGCTGTGTTGAATGATGCGCATCCTCTCTCACCTCTCACTAACGAGCGCTATCGCGGTATTTTTGACAATCAGCGCTCAGGCTGGTCCCGCCGAAGAGCTGGCCAAGTTCTCGGGTATGTCGAATGCCGACATTCCTTCGGTGGTCGGTGGCAAGGTTCTGACCGAACGCGGCTCGGGTGCGCAGGGGCGCGATCTGGCGGTGGAGGCATTGTTTTTTATCAAACTGTCTCCCGAAAAAGGCGCGGACTTCATCCGGCGTTGGACTGGAACGAAATATCCCGAGTTAGAAACCTACATGCACGGCAGTGTCGGGGACTTTAAGAAGCTTGCTTCAGCTCCCAACAGCGGCCCGGTAAAGGTGCTGGTCGCGAACACGGTTAAACTCGATCCGCAAAAGCCTCAATTGCACGTGAGTCAGGAGGAAGCGCAACGCGCCCCGCATAACGCTTCGCCGGATGCAATGTCGCCGGAAGTGGCCAAATACTGGAGCGATCTCCTGGCGAATCGGGCTCGCGCTTTTGCGTCGTCTGGCGTTTCCGGCCAGCCACCTTATTTTTTCAACGGTGAAAAAGTGCAGGTCGGTTCCGAAATTTCGCGGCTGCTCAAATCGCGCGGGAAATGGCAATCGCAGTTCAGTGATCTGCTGAGCTCGTCGGGCTATCAGAATTCCGGCGGCAGATTCTCCGGATTCTGGACAATGTTTGATGTGGAGCGGCAGGCAGCGCTCGCGCTCGGCGGTTTTTATGCGAAGCCCGCGTCCGGTGGTTCGTGGCAGGCGTTGGATCTGCAGTATTACGCCAGCAGCGGCCATTACGCGCTGGTTACACTTTATCAGTTATGGCCGGTGGAAGGCGGAAGTCTGGTGTGGCGCGGAGATCTCGTTTCGGCGCCACAACTCGGTACGCTCCGCGGCGTGGAACGGCTGGCGTCGAGTGGCGTGATGGTTAAAAGAATCGAAAAGACCATCAACCGCATGAAACAAGACGCCCGGTAAGAAGGGAATCTCTCTCGGGAATCAGGAAAGCAGGAAGAAAGAATTAATCTGGAAACCAGGAAACCAGGAGATTTAGAAAGGAAGACATTTCTCTTGTTAGTCTTGTTCCTGGATTTCTGGCTTCCAGATAAGAAATTCCGTTTCTGCGTTCCTGCTTTCCTGAACAATTTGTGATCCTCCTGGCCTGATGACCATTCTCGTTACCGGCGGCGCCGGGTTCATCGGCTCGCATTTGGTGGAACGGCTGGTTGCCCAAGGACACAAAGTCGCCGTTCTCGACGACTTCATCGACTTCTACGATCCGGAGATCAAGCGAAAGAATATTTCCGCGGTCGCCAGGGACATCAGCGTTCACCAGGTGGATCTGCGCGATTCGGGCGCGGTTCGGACATTGTTTCACCGCGAAAAATTCGACGCGATTTTTCATCTGGCGGCCCGGGCAGGCGTTAGGCCGTCGATTGCTCAGCCGCAGCTTTATTACGACACGAACGTCGCCGGGACATTACATTTGCTTGAGGCGGCGCGAACTACGGGCACCGAGCGCTTCGTTTTTGCCTCCAGTTCATCGGTTTACGGGGTGTGTAAACAGGTTCCGTTCTCCGAAGAGTTTCATCTGACCCAAACGATCAGTCCGTATGCGTCGACCAAGATCGCGGGCGAGTTTCTGTGCTCGACCTATTCGCACTTGTACAAAATGAAAATCGTCGCCCTGCGGTACTTCACTGTTTACGGCGCGAGGCAACGGCCGGACCTGGCCATCCATCAGTTTACCCGTCGGATTCACGCTGGTCAGCCAATCGATCAATTTGGCGATGGCACGACCCGGCGCGATTACACCTACATTGATGACATCATCGATGGGACGGTGGCGGCATTGAAATATCAGGGCGCGCCGTTCGACATTTTTAATTTGGGGGAAAACGAAACGATTCAGCTCAAAGACTTGATCGCGGCGATCGAGGATGCGTTAGGCAAAAAGGCCAAGATCAATCGCTTGCCTGAGCAACCCGGGGACGTGCCATTGACCTGCGCGGATATTTCCAAAGCGAAGAAACTGTTAGGCTACAATCCGAGCACCCCGTTTGCGGTGGGACTGCCGCGATTCGTGGAATGGTTTTTGGAGCAGCAGAAAACTCGCTGAATTTGCCGGTAGCGTCCGTGCATCCCGCGGTTGCGGGATCATGGCGAGTTGAGGTCAATCGCCGCTACCAATTGGTGCTTCCGCGCAGCCGAAGGTTGCCCCTTGCAAAAAGGCCTGGACCGGCCATAATTACTGCAGATGTCGGGAATCTTCATCGAATGATCCAGACGTCCGCAATTCACAACGACTAGGATAAGTTTATCTATGCGAGGCGTTTTCTCTTCGCGATTTCGTTCGTTGGTTATGGCGGCATTCGGTTCGAGACGATCTTATTTCCGGCGTGAACGGGCGGAGTTTCCTGCGACGCACCAGAGTTTCGACTTTGTGAATCGGCCCTTCCGGGGACGGTGCGCTGCCGGCTGTGCATCCACTGATGCGCTCCGCTCCACAGACAATTCGGTAAATATTGAGCACCAACATGAAATCTCATTCATCCGGGAGACGTCCTCGCCGTTCGCGCGGAAATTCCCGCCGAAGGGGCGATCGTCAGTCGCGTCACCAGAGCGCGCGCGTCAGCGCCCCAAAGAAAGCATCCTTCTGGCAGCGGTTCTTGGCCTTCTTCAGCAACGGCAAAGCCGACAACAAGCCAGCCAGTGTTAGTAATCGTAACGGTTCGGCCCAGCAGCTGCAGCAACCGCAACAGCGCGAATCGCGATCGCAGCGTAAACCCGAGCCGGTTGAAGTATCTTCGCCCCGTCTCTACGTAGGAAATCTTTCCTTCGATGCGACCGAGAGCGACCTGTTCGACCTGTTCAATGGTGTCGGCCACGTCCAAAACGCCGAGGTAGTCAGTTACCGGCACAACCAGCGTTCCAAAGGGTTTGCCTTCGTTCAGATGCAAACCATCGAGGAAGCGAAACGGGCGGTGGAAGAATTGCACGACAAGGAATTTCTGGGCCGCAAGCTGGTGGTAAGCGGGGCCAAGTCGAGCGAATATCAGTCGCGCAACTAACGACTCGCAGTTTGTTTGGTTTACAAAGCCGGAAGGTCGATTTCGATCTTCCGGCTTTTTGTTTTTTGGCAATGTGGAGCGGCTTCAGCTCCGCGATTGTTTTGTGTAGCGGCGGTCTATGACCGTCGTTTTAATCTTCTGCGCGCTGTTACAAATGCGACGCTCACAGAGCGCCGCTACAAAGTCCGAAAGGTTAAACACTGCCATTCCATGCAAAGCTTCCGAAGATCAGCCTACGGATATATCCTTTTGCTGATCCTATCCGGCTTCGCTTTCTGGCCACTGTACCTCTCCCGGTTAGGCACGAGCATCGATCGCTACACTCACTGGCATGCTTTTATCGCCGTCTGCTGGACAGGTTTGCTGATCGTTCAACCGCTCCTGATTCCGAGTTACCGACCGCTGCACCGAAAACTCGGGGCAATCTCGTATGGGCTGGCGCCCGCCTTCGCGATCGCGTCGCTCCTGCTGGCTCACGCCCGTTTTCGAGCGATGGATCTAGCGAGGTTTCAACAGGAAGCAGCAAACTTGTTCTTGCCGCTTTCCGCAGTGCTTCTGTTCACAGTTTCGTATGTGCTGGCCATGTATTACCGGCGCAATATCTCGCTCCACGCCCGGTTTATGATCCTGACCGGCCTCCCGATGATCGATCCGGTGCTCGGACGCGTTCTGGCGTTTTATGGACCAGCCTTTCCGAATCCGCTCTTGATTCAGGCAATCACTTTTGGCCTAACCGACCTGATCATTCTGGCGCTGCTGTGGCGGCCCCAAATGTCGACGCGCTTCAGATTCGCCTACGGTGTCCCAGCTGCGCTTTTCCCGGCGGCACACGCAGCCTGGTTCACATTCGCCCAGGCTCCGGCGTGGGTGCCGTTCGCATCCTGGTTTCGCGGTTTATCCCTGCCCTGACGTCGGCCGGTCCGGTTAGCGTCTCCGACTACGTTTTCGCGTTGCCTTTTTGGATTTTCTTCGCCCCGCAAGGTCCAGACCGTATTCATATTCGTACTCATAAGCTCGACGGCGAACGGATGGTCGTGATTTTTTTCGACCTTTGGTGGACGTTCGTTTCGGTGATGCAGTGCGTTTGGTTCTTTTCATGAAATGTTCGTTCGTTACTTATCGCTTCGACTACTGAAGTTGGCCCGGTCCTATGGTGCCGGAAAGTAAAAGCGGCTAGATTCAAACGGTGGTGCAATTGTTCTGCATTGTTGGTCCAACTGCCGTCGGCAAATCTGAACTGTCGGCCGATGTTGCGGCCAGGCTAGGCGCGGAAATTGTCAGTGCAGATGCGTTTCAGATTTATCAGGGATTCGATGTTTTGTCCGGCAAGCCAGATCCCGCGACGCTCGAAATGGCTCCCCATCATTTGATTGGATCGGTGGCGACTAACGAAGATATGAGCGCGGGAAAATATCGCGCTCTGGCTTTACCGGTTATTACGGAAATCAGCTCACGCAGAAAGTTGCCGCTCATCGTCGGCGGCAGCGGACTTTATGTAAAGGCCCTCACTCACGGCCTGGACGATTTACCCGCCGGCGATTCGGATTTGCGGGAGGAACTCGACCCGCTCAGCGTCGACGAGTTGCGCGCCCGCCTAACTGATATCGATCCTCAATCTGCCGAACGGGTGGACATGAAGAATCGTCGCCGTCTGGTGCGCGCGATCGAAATTGCAATGCTGTCAGGAAGATCGGCGTCGAAACAGCGAACGCAGTGGGGCTCCGATGAGATCAGGAAGGACGCCGCTTTGGAAGCGCCCCCGGCGGTTGCAAACCGCCGCTCCTTGGTCCGCTCCTCCGATGGTGCGGGCGGCAAAGGTTTTACCCACAGCGGCGTATTCGTTTTCCGCGACCGCGAGGACCTTTATCAGCGTATCAATCAACGGGTGGAGGCGATGTTGCGAAATGGGGCGATCGACGAGGTGCGCAATGCCGCCAGTTTGAGCGCAACCGCGCAACAGATGATTGGCGTTGGCGAAATCCGAAAGCATCTGGCCGGTGAAACGTCGTTAGCCCAATGCACCGCCGCGATTCAGCAGGCAACGCGGCGTTACGCGAAAAGACAGTTGACCTGGTTCCGCCATCAAACTACTCTGGAAGCGTTAAATCTATCGCTTCTGAATCACAACGAAGCAGTCGAAAGGGTTGTCCGTCAGGCAGTCGCCGGGGCGCGCGGTGAATGATCGAAACTCAACCTAAAAAAGGACAGGAACGCGCTCTTCTGATCGGCCTGGAGACGGAGGGAGTCTCCAAATGGGATCTGCGCGATTCCATGGAGGAATTGCGCGAACTGGCCAGCTCAGCGGGCGCCGAAGTGGTCGATACCGTAACCCAGAAACTGCAACGGCCGACCGCACCGTATTACATTGGCAAAGGCAAAGCGGAATCGATTAAGGATTCGTTTCAACATCGGCAGGTGACGTCCGTTATTTTCGATGACGAATTGTCACCGGCACAGGGACGTAATCTGGAGAATCTTCTTTCCCGCAAAGTGCTCGATCGCACCCAACTGATCCTCGATATTTTCGCGCAACGCGCCCGGAGCCGGGAAGGCCGGCTCCAAATCGAGCTGGCCCAACTTCAATACCTGTTACCGCGCCTAACCAGGATGTGGCACCACCTTTCGCGCCAGACCGGCGGCATCGGCACGCGCGGTCCGGGTGAAACCCAGCTGGAAGTGGACCGGCGCCGGGTCCAGGAACGCATTGCCCGGCTCGAACGCGAACTGGAAGAAGTGCGGAAGACCCGCGCCGTGCAGCGCCAGGGCCGCAAACGCCATCAGTGGCCGACGGCGGCAGTCGTCGGGTACACCAACGCCGGCAAATCCACCTTGCTGAATCTGCTTACCGGGGCCGATGTGGTGACCGAGGACCGCTTGTTTGCCACCCTTGATCCCACCACCCGCAGTTTGATCTTGCCTAACAAGCAACGGCTTCTGCTGACCGATACGGTTGGTTTTTTACGAAAACTGCCGCACACCCTGATCGAATCGTTCAAGGCCACCCTGGAGGAAGTCAGCGAAGCAGATTTGCTCGTTCATGTCGTCGATCTGAGCCATTCGCGGATCGACGAACATATGGCCGCGGTAGACGCGGTGATTAAGGAACTGGACGCGTTTGGAAAGCAAACCGTGATCGTGTTCAACAAGATCGATACGGTGGAAAATCCGGATCTGGTTGAATCCTATTTGAAACGTTTTCCGGGAAGCGTCGCCATTTCCGCTCGCACCGGCGCGGGAGTGAACACCCTTGTTCATGCGCTGCAGGATGCATTGTCGGCCTGGCGTTTACAGTCACGTTTCCGCATTCCGGTAAGCGAATCGGCGCTGATCGCTGAAATTCATCGGGTCGGTCACGTCCTGGAATTGAGGTACGAAGGTGGCGATGCGGTGATCGTGGCAAACGTTCCGCCGCAGCTCGAATCCAAACTGGCGCAATTCGCGCAATAGTTGCCCGACAATCCTGGCGGTGTCGGACTTGCCAGACCTGGCGGACCGGAAGGATTCCCACCCGGCAAATACGCGCCCACAGAAAAACAGATGTTCCCTCCGTCTTCAGCAGCAAAATTTGAAACGCCAGGCCCATTTGCCATGTCAAAACCCGTTTGATGGACGGGCCCGACCAGTCTTCCATAACCGATTGCCCGGACGTTCAGGTTCCGCGATCATCCAGAGTGCATCCGGTACGGAAACTCTCTCAACGAGTTGGACTTAATTATCTCCCGCCCATTCTCCGCCGGACCGTAGTGGGGGTGGTCGGAGCAACCATCCTGCTGATCGGCGTGCTGTTAATGGTGCTGCCCGGACCCGGTATTCTGGTCATTTTGATCGGGCTCGCAGTGCTTGGGAGTGAATTTGTCTGGGCACGACGCATGATTAGACGCGCACGTGTGCTGGGCAGGCAGGGTCACGCTTATATAAAATCGGTGGTCTTCAAGTCATGACCGCCCGGGAGCGCGCGGCCCAACTCATCCAGGTTCTTCCAGAAGTATATCCGGGCGCGCACACTGAGCTCACATTCAAGACGCCGCTCCAATTGCTCATTGCCACCATTCTGTCCGCCCAATGCACGGATAAGCGAGTGAACATGGTCACACCCGCGTTGTTTAAGCGATATCGCACGGCAGCGGATTACGCCAAATCCGCGCCGGTTGATTTGGAGAAAGCGATTCAATCAACCGGATTTTTTCGGAACAAAGCCAGGAGTATTCGGGCGGCCACGGCCGTGATCGCGGAGAAATATGACGGCCGGGTTCCTGATACGATGGACGAACTACGGGAATTGCCGGGCGTCGGCCGCAAGACCGCGAACGTGGTGCTGGGGAACGCGTTTGGCAAAAACGAGGGCGTGGTCGTGGACACCCATGTCATGCGTGTTTCGCAGCGATTACGCCTAACGAAGCACAACGATCCCGAAAAGATCGAAACCGATCTGATGAAATTATTGCCGCGAAACGTGTGGACCCAGTTCAGCCATTGGCTCATCTGGCACGGGCGCCGCCGATGTTTCGCGCGAAAACCGGATTGCTCACAGTGCGAAATTTTCCGGTTATGTCCAAGCGGCAAGGTCTTCCTTAGGACCGGACAGGCGCGCGAACCGTAGAAGAACGCCGGTTAATCTTCTGCTTTCGAAGCGATGTCGTGGACCGCGGCGGCGGCATGTCGGGCGCGTTTTTGAATTCGCTCGAATTCCTGCTCCAGCTGCTTCATTTCGTCATCGGAAAGTTTTTCCAGATCCACCAGCCGATTACGCGCGCCTTTGACCGCCCGAATCAATTCGTCCAGTTTCAAATGTACCGCCTTGGCGTCGCGGTTTTGGGTATTCTGAATCAGGAACACCATCAGAAACGTGACGATAGTTGTGCCGGTATTGATGATCAGCTGCCAGGTGTCGGAAAAACCGAACATTGGACCGGTGACGGCCCATCCCACAATGATGGCAAGGGCGATGGTGAAGGCCCACGGACTTCCCAGGACATCGGAGGATTTGCGCGCGAACACGTGGAAGGCATCGCGGATGCGACAATAAAGAGACTTCGGCGGCTCATTCTCGGAGCCATGATTGCGCCGGGGCTTGCGCTCGGAGCCTGGCCGCGATTCGCGACGGCCTTCCCGTGTTGACTGATTGCGACCTTCGTGATTCACCACCCTGTTTC
>DATFCK010000236.1:0-15779 GCA_035253185.1 Chthoniobacterales bacterium
TTCACCGGAATCCGTCATTTCCGGCATTAGGCCGGGCAAATTCCGAATCGGAAACATTTTTGGTAGCGGCGGTTCACCGAACCGCCATGGCCCGCCCGGAAGCAATCTCCATGGCCGTTCGGTGAACGGCCGCGACCGCGCCTATTGAAACGTGACCGGCACGTTCAGCTCCCATTCCTGACCAGGCGCTGCTTTCCACTTTCGAAACGCGTCTACCGCTGCCTGGTCCAGGGCGCCATTGTTGGTGGACCTCAGAATCATAATATTCCGCACCTGACCATTGGCATCAAAGGTGAGACGAAATCGGCCGGTGCCTCGGGCCATTCCCGGCCGATACATTGGCGCCGGACTATAGATGAGCCGCGATCGTTGCCCCTGCTGCGGGTTCTGAGCGAGCGGTACCTTCGGTGGCGAAGGGCCTTCTGCCGGTGACGGCGGTGTTTCTTCGGCCAGGAATTTTGCTTTGCCCTCCTGCGGCACCCTGGCCAGAACCGACTCCAATGTTGCCGCAGTGCGCACCACCACCGCCGGGTCGCCCGGTCCGCGGGTAACCAGTCCGATTATCTCGTTACGTGGGTTAACGACTGGCGCGCCCAACCCTTCGTTCGTCACTGGAATGGACAGCTCAAGAAAATCGCCGCGAGTCTGCTTATGTTTTTTTCTGATTGTCGCGGGAACGATCGATGATTTTCCGCGGGTTAGCCGGCTGTGAACCACCGCTACCGGAGTGCCCTCCTCCCCGGTGGCGGTCGCGCTTGGGGTTATTGATTTAACGCGCTGCTTAACGTCGGCATCGAGCACGGCCAGGTCTTCCGTCTGTGCGTCAGTCAGGATTCCGTTCACGTTGTAAATTGCGTCGTCGGCGGTTTTCGCGATCGCATGGGCTCCACCCTCCATTAACGAACGAGTCGTTAGGATGCGGCCGTTTGTCGAAACGAAGACGCCGGTACCGGTTCGCAGGAGTTTACCGGATGGTTCGAACACCGAAATCGACACCACCGCCGGTTGAATTTCGGCCGCGGCCTCGGCTACGTTAACTTCCGGCGTACTGCTTGGCGTAACCGTTGGCGAAGCGGTGGCGGTGCTCGCTGGAGATGGAGCAGTCGAGGGCACGAGCGGCGAGGCCTCAAACGTGGACTGTTCGCGTTCTTGCGCCAGCCGAGATCGCGAATTGCAACGCGCGATTACTCCGAGCATAACGACCAGGCCGAAAAAGAAGACCAGAGTCGAACGTCTCATCTTTATCGGCTCCGATTAGCTAAACGCCAGAACCAGACCGCGAGGAGGGCGAAAACAATAACAGCGGCAATACTCGGCCACATTGGGACGTCCCACGTCCCCAGACGCACCGCCGTTCCCGTGATCACGCGCACGACGTGCCCTATCGAAATCAGTGCGAAAATCAGCCCCCCAACGCGGAGTCCAAGACGCTGATTAGTCACACCATATTATCCTGAAGACTGGCCAGGATTTCATCAAAAATCCCGCACAAACGGACGTTTCCCTTATTCGGTAATCACCGCCCGGCTCCGCCGCAACGCGCCGGCTTGAATGATCACACCGACGGCCACCAGCACCGTGAACAGGATGGCCGTGCCGGTCGGCGGGAGCGTTACAATTCCGCCGATCAGGTAAGCGCCAATGATCGATGACAGGAAAATTAACGCCCAATCAAAGACGAAAAGCAAAAGAAGCGCGCCAATGACTCCACCGATCAAAAAGACCAGCCAGTGGAATTGAGCGGAGTTACCCAGGAATGCAGCGGCCACCGCCAGGGCCAATTTTCCGCCGCCGAGGAATCCCACCACCGCGATGGCAATCTTTTGCAAAAACAGAGCGAGTAACGCGCCGGCAAAACCAAGCACCAGCGCGAAGGTGAGAGCGAGGAGTGGCGACGGCTGCTGAACCAGATGTGGTGCGAGCTCAACCCCGGCCGCAAATCCTACCGCCGCCACGCATAACCAGAATATTCGCCGGCCAAATAAAAGGATCACCACGCCTACCAGCGCCCCGACAATGGGGGCCGACAATTGCAACGGCGGGATCGAGTCAGGTAGCAGTGCCGGAATCATGCGGGACGCGACGTTGATCAGCATACCAATGAGACAAATCGCGATTCAACAGACGTTCGAGCTGCTTTATGTCGGCGGAAAATGTCTCGGCCAATCGAGCGCGCAGGCTCGGGTCCAAGGGCATCTCGTACTCATGTTCGAATACTCGTCCGGTCGCAGGCCTAACCGATTGGTCAATGCCAAGAAATGCGAACACCGTTTGCAAAGTTTTGTCGTGCTCCGATTGCAGGTCTTCGTTCAGCAGGACAAGGCAGTTGTCGCGCCCGAAAATATCGAACAAACGCCGGAGCTGGAATGAGTAGAACCCGCGGTCGATGTACGAAAAAACACGGTGCTGCAACGGTAGCGCTTCGCGACAACGCTCGGCCTCTTTGGCGACGGCCTGGTCGAAGGGAAGCGGATCAGCCCCGCGTTTTCGTTCCATGTTCCAGGCGGAGTAGGCGCGATCGATCGGGTTTCGCAGGATGAGAATCCATTTCATTGCCGGGTTGTAGTTCCAGATCCGCTGTGGCGCCGCGTTCCAGTACATGTAGATCGGGCTGGCTTCGCCGATCACCTGGTGTTGAGGTTCGCAGCGAAAATGGGCGTGGTACTTTTCGTAATCCGGTTTCTGGCCGCGAAACATCTCTTCCCGGTCGAAGAAATGCACTTCCTTCAGGTCGGCCGGCATACAGATCTGCGGATGCTGACGCAGAAATGTATCCAGCGCGGATGTACCGCCTTTTTGGGTGCCGCCAATTACGAAGTCCACTTTCACGGAGCAGCCACAGATTTACACAGATTTGCACAGATAAGAAGGGTCGCGAACAACCTCAGTTTCGTAACCATCCTTCGATAAATCTGTGTTTCATCTGTGTTCATCTGTGGCTAATTGGATTTCCCATGACGACTGTTTTAGAGCCTATTCGCTCAATCGAACTCGACGACATTAAAGCCGCCCGAGAGCGAATTGCCGGGACGATTGTGCGCACGCCGCTGGTTCGCCTCGAGCTTGGCTCGGAATTCCCCGAGATCTGGCTGAAACTTGAGAACCTCCAGCCGATCAACGCCTATAAATTGCGTGGTGCTGCCAATGCGGTGGCGATGTTAGGCGAATCCGAACGAGAACGCGGAGTCTGGACGGTCAGCGCCGGTAACGCCGGCCAGGGCGTAGCTTATGCCGCGCGCCGGGCGGGTGTTCCTTGCACCGTAGTCGCAATCGAAAGCGCGCCGGAAGCGAAGAAGGAGCGAATGCGACGGCTGGGCGCGAAATTGATCGAGGTTTCCTACGACCGGGCGTGGCAGACCTTGGAGAACCGCGCTTATCCAGGGGTCGAAGGAACATTCGTCCATCCATTCGATGATCATAATTTCATAGCGGGCCACGCCACCATGGGTCTCGAGATTCTGGAAGATCTGCCCGGGACGCAGGCCGTCCTCGCCGCAATTGGCGGCGGAGGTCTGATCACCGGTGTCGGTAGCGGGATCAAAATGCTAAATCCGAAAATCAAGGTGGTCGGAGTTGAGCCGGAAACCGCGGCGCCGGCGGCGTTATCGTTCCGGAAAGGATCACCGCAGGTGTTTACCGAGTGGAAAGTTTCTTTCGTCGATGGAGCCGGAGGTCAAAGCATGTTCCCGCGAATGTGGGACAGAATGAAACCGGTTGTTGACGATTATATTGTCGTTAGTCTGGACGACACGAGAAAAGCGATGCGGTTGTTAGCCGAGAAAGCGCGGGTAATCGCCGAAGGCGCCGGTGCGCTCCCCGTGGCCGCCGCCCTAACCGGCAAAGTGGGACCCGGACCGATAGTGGCGATAATTTCCGGCGGCAACATCGACCTCGAAAAGTTCTGCGGACTGATCAGCGACTAGCATCTAATTTCGGACTCGTCGGACTGCTCTGACTTGTCCGACAAAAATGCCCGGGCAACTTCCTATCGCGCCGCCAACTCCGCCGAATATTGAGTTGGATCCTGCTGAAAGTAGCGGGCGAACTCGGAATAGAGCCGTGGATGTCGCTGGCTCAACGCGACCGGTCGCTCGAAGAAGGCTTCGGTCGCGACGGCGAAGAATTCAGCCGGACTAGTAGCACCGTAATTATCCAACAAGGTGGGAATTCCGGTTGCGTCGGCGGCTCGCAAAGACGCGAATTCGACGCGCATCACTGCGCCCCATGAAGCCTGCTGGTCGCGAGTGAAAAGGCCTGGCACCCCATCGGCGGCATAATTTTCGTAGTCCAGTTGGTGTGCGAATTCATGAAACACTACGTTTCGCCCGTCGGAAGGATCTGCCGCTCCGGATTTCGCGGCATCCCAGGCCAGCACCATGGAGCCCATCTGCCGGGCAGTTTCGCCCAGGCGCGCGACCCGATCCTGCTCCCAAATGTTTTCATCAACCGGCCGCTCTTCATTAACCAGGTAGGTCGAGGGATAAACCAGAATGGTGACCAGTCGCGGAAAGTAATCTGTTTTGCGGTGCAGTAACAAAAGACAGGCCTGTGTGGCGATCGTTAGGCAGATTTCGTCGTCAAGTTCGAGTCCAGCGCAGCCTTCAAACCGTTTCTCAGCAAGAAATACCTGAATGTGCTCCAGAATTTCCCGCCGGTCGGCCGGTGGAAGCCGGTCAAAAAAGCGCACATTTCGTCTGATCAATTCAATCCATTCTTCTTTAAATGGTCGGTTTCGGAGCCGGTTGCGGCGTTGTTGTTTGAATAAGCCAAGCATCGTCGGGTTAATCGAAGTCCCCCATCAAAGGACCGTGGCCGCAAACATAAAGAATCCGCCCAAACCGCCAAGTGCCGGCGGTATATCCGGCTTCCCTGCCTGGGGGTAGGGCCGCGGCCCCGATGTCGGTGACGTCACTCTATTATGAGATGCATCGTGTGCCCCAGATGGATTCAAGGTGAGAACAGGAACCGACACCTTTTTTGGAGGCCCGGGCATTCTCATTAGCACCGGCCTTCAGGCCGGTGGCTACTCATTCATGAAGCCGTTAAAAGGGCTGGGTAATATGGGCGCTTGATCTTTCAGCGGCCTGAAGGCCGGTGCTAATGACACGTTCGCGGAGGCGCTGGGCGCAAACATATAAAACTGGCCTGAGTTTGGGTTCGACCGATAATACAACCCATCGCTGGAGGTTAAACTATGACCCATACCACATTTACCCGCCGCCAATTCGCCCATCTTCTCGGAGCCGGAGCCGCTGCCGCGTTCGTTAGGCCAAACCGATCGCTCGCCAGGCAGAACCCGGAAATAGCATTGAAATCCGCCGTGGTGCGACTGAGCGCGAACGAAAATCCATATGGACCGTCGCCCAAAGCGCTCAAAGCCATGACCGATACGTTCGGTTCAACCTGTCGTTATCCCGATGATCACGCCGATAAACTGGTCGATGCGGTGGCGCGGCTGCACGGGGTTGGATCGGGCGAGGTCTTGCTGGGTGATGGGTCCGGAGAAATCCTGAAATTATGCGCGGACGCGTTCACCGGCCCGGAGTTAGGAAAACTGGTGGTCGCGGATCCAACGTTCGAGGCGATTTTGAGTCATGCCATCGTTAACGGCGCTGAGGTTGAAAAAGTTCCGTTAACATCCGGCTATGCCCACGACGTCGCGCGAATGGGAGCGGCCACAAAACGCGGGTTGGTTTACATTTGCAACCCTAACAACCCTACCGCCAGTATCACGCCGAAAAATGATTTGCGCGATTTCATCAGCACCGCTCCACCGGACGTCACCATTCTGGTCGATGAAGCCTACTTCCATTTCGCCGATTCGGGTGATTACGAAAGCGTAATTCCTTTGGTCAAAAATCATCCCAACCTGATTGTAGCCCGCACCTTCTCCAAGATTTATGGCATGGCCGGTCTGCGATGCGGGTATTGCGTGGCGCAAAAGGAGACAATAGAAAAGCTTCGCCGGCACCAGTCCTGGGATAGCGTCAACTGCATGGCCCTGGTGGCGGCGGTGGCCAGCCTGGACGACTCCAATCAGGTATCCAACGGTAAGCGACTGAACCTGGAGGCGAGGAATTTCGTGACTGGCGAGTTGGAGAAGCTTGGGCATTCATCGATTCCATCGCAGGCAAACTTCATCATGTTCGATTGCAAACGGCCGGTGGTACCGCTGATCGAAGGGATGAAGCAAAAAAACGTGCACGTCGGCCGGCTGTTTCCGGCGCTGCCGAATCACATGCGCCTAACGATCGGAAAAAAATCAGAGATGGATACGTTCCTTTCGGCGTTTAAGCAAGTGATGGCGTGAAAAGATGACGAATGACGAATGATGTGATCACGCCATTCGTCATTCGTCATTGCTTCTTCAGCATCGCATCGCGCTTCGCTTTAAATTCGCTGCCCGGTTTCCACTCGGGAACCTTATCGGCGTTTGCCACTTGCGTACCGACTTCGAACAGCAGCTCTGCATCCTGAACGGCGCCGGAGAGATCCCAATCAGGTTTGATATCGTCGCTCACCTGGTGGTAATCCTTTAAATCGAATTCGTCGGACCGCAGCGGCGCATCCGGCGGCCGCGATAACAAGTGCTGACCTTTGCCGATATACAGCGACGGCACGCCCGCTTTCGAGAACTCGAAGTTATCGGCCCGATAGACGCTGCCCTTTTCCGGCCGGTTATTCGGAGTGATGGTTCGTCCTTGTCGTTTGGCCGCATCTGCCAGCATGTCGTCCAGAGTTGAAAAGCCAAAGCTGGTATCCTCGATTTCCCGCGCCTTTCCCCAAACGTTCATGCTGTCGATGTTGATGTCGGCGACTGTTTTTTCAAGCGGGAACAGCGGATGTTCGGCGTAATATTTTGCGCCTAACAATCCCGCTTCCTCAGCGGTCGTGAACATGAACAGAATCGACCGTTTCGGCGGCGGATTCACTTTCGCGAACCCGGCGGCGATCTGAAGGACGGCGGCGCAACCGGATGCGTTATCCACCGCTCCGTTGAAAATCTGATCGCCCGGCAATGTCGCATCCCTTCCCAGGTGATCCCAGTGCGCCGAATAGATCACGAATTCATCCTTGAGCTTCGGATCGCTGCCTTCGAGTTTGCCGATCACGTTGTTCGATTTAAATGACCGCAGCTTTTGTTTCACCGTTACCGTGGCCTGCGCCTTCAGCGGCGCCGGTTTGAACGTCCTGGTGGCAGCGGCTTTTTTCAGACTCTCGAAATCCTGCCCGGCCGCGGACAACAGTTGTTTGGCCACGTCCAGCGTGATCCAGGAACGAACCTGGACTGCGCCCATATTTTTGTCCGGCACATCGAGCTCGAAATTCTCGCCGGCCCAGCTTGTCTTAACGACCGAGTACGGATAAGCCGCTGGTTCGGTCTCGTGAATGATGATGGCCGCGGCCGCGCCTTTTTGGGCGGCGATCTCATATTTGTACTTCCACCGCCCGTAGTATGTCATGGCGCGCCCCTTGAACATTTTGTCATCGAGCTTCGATGGATCTTTCGGATCCGGCACCGGCGGATCGTTGATCAACATTAGGATGGTTTTTCCGCGCACATCCACACCCTTGTAATCGTCCCAGCCGAATTCCGGGGCGACGACTCCGTAGCCGACGAATACGATATCCGATTTCGGAATGTTGATTTCCTGCTGGAGTCGGGCCGACGAAGCTACGAAGTCATCCGGGAATTTCAGTGGCATTGTTTTGTCACCGACTGAAAACGACATCTGGGGGTCGCTGGTGATTCCGGCTAACGGCACCTCCTGGATAAACGTTCCATCGGGATTGCCAGGCTTCATTCCGATCCGCTTCAATTGTTCGGTCAGGTAGTGAATCGTTAGCTCTTCTCCTTTTGTTCCCGGGCCACGGCCTTCGAATTCGTCCGAAGACAAGAACTTGATGTGCGCCAGCATTCCGTCCGGCGTGATTGTCTCCAGACTGGGCCGGATCTTATCTTCCGGCTCGCCGGCGAATGCCAGGAGTGTGCAGATGAAGAGAACAACGAGTGTCGCTTTCATCCTTCTTCTGTAGCGGCGCTCCATGAGCGTCGCAAATTGCACTTCCTAAAGAGTGAGCAGCCACAGATTCACACCGATGGACACTGATGCAGAGTCTTGCTTCTCCTGATCTGTGAAAATCTGTGTCTATCTGTGGCTCTGATTAACGAGTTCCAGCCGGCGGAGGTCCGGCCGCTTTTTCCTTTTTGTCGGATGCTTTCACTCCGATTCGTCTCAGGAACGGTTCCACCGATTGTTTGCGACCGAGAAATTTTTCGACCGACAACGCGACGTCGCGCGAATCCCCGACTTCATAAATTTCTTTTCGCAATTTCATTCCGGCATCCCGGTCCATGTATTTGTTTTTTGCCTTTTCGAATACTGTGCCCATATCTGCGGCGATGGCGTCCGCCCAGGCATAACCGTAATAACCGGCATCATAGCCGTTGAGGTGGCCGAAGAACGTTACCATTGTGGTACTTGGATCGATGGGTAGGAATACTCTTTCCAACACCGGATTCGAGATGGCCACACAATCGTAGGGCGCGTTTTCCGGATGCACGTCGTGCAGCGCCAAATCGAGCGACCCGAAAGCGAATTGACGTCGATACCAGACGGCGGCGGTCGCGAGTTTGGCGTCGTTCATTTTCTGCACCGTTTCGGCCGGAATCTTTTTTGAAGGATCACGATAATCGACGGCGAAAGTGTCGAGAACATCCTTGTCCCAGACCCAATGCTGTAACATTTGAGAGGGGGCCTCGACGAAATCTCCGGGGACGTGAGAGCCGGCGAAACGGCCAAACTTTGCCCGCGTTACGATGGAGTGCAGGGCGTGGCCGAATTCGTGGAACAATGTTTCCACGTTTTCGTGCGTGAGCAATGAAGGCTTGTCCGCGGTAGCCGGCGGGAAATTACATATCAGGGCGACCGTTGGGCGCTGATATTTTCCGTTGGGCAGGAGTTTTCCGCTGATGATATCGAACTGCGCGAAGTGATTGAACTTTCCTTCGCGGGGAAACATATCGAGATAAAACAGGCCTAACGGTTCCGCGGTCGATGAGTCGGCCACGACCCAAAGCTGGAGGTCGTCGACCCACTTAAACGGAGGTTCGATCTGGGTGAACTTCAGCCCGAATATGTTCTGATAGATCGCGAACATGCCATCGAGCACCTTCTGGAACTCGAAGTAATTGCGCAGCGCCTCCTTATCCACCGCGTACTTCTGTTTAACGAGCTGATTCTGATAATAACGATAGTCCCAGGTGCCGATGGTGGCTTTTGTGTCGCCGGTATCTGCGGCCTTCATCTTTTGCAGCTCTGCTACCTCGGCTGAAAATTTCGGCTGGGTTCCGGCGATCAGGTCGTTGATGTACTTTTTGGCGCCAGCTCCGGACTTGGCCATTTTGATCTCGGTCTGGTAATCGTCCCAGGATTTATAGCCTAACCGCAACGCTGTTTTGTTGCGCAAGGCAAGCAACTGGTTCAGCACGGGAAGGTTCGCTTCCCTGGCCAGGCTGTCGTGAATCACATACAGTTTCTTGCGGGTGGTCTCACTCCTGGCGTTTTCCTCAACCGCGTTATACTGCCAGGTGACGTTTGCCATCACGGTGTAGGCGTCATCCCCCGTTTTCAGGTCCGGCGTTTCGAAAAAGCTGGCCGGCATGCCCTCGAGCTCGGCCTTGGTAAATATCACCGGCACCTGTGTCTTAACCACGTTGCTTTCAAAGTCGGTGGCGAGTTTGGCGACCTGTTTACGTAAATCTTCTACCTCTTTGCGTTTATCCGGCGGAAGGGCCAGGCCGGCCCGCCGATAATCTCGAAGCGTTTCGTCAAATAATTTCTTGTCTTCACCCGTTAGGCTGGGCTTGGTGTCAGCAAACGCCTTTACCGCTTGGTAAACGTCCTCGCGGTATTCGAGTCCGACGGCCCAATCCTGATACTCTTTATAGGCGGCCTCGCCTGCATTTCGCATCGCTTCGTCTTTGTTCGTGTGCTGGATGACGGCGGCCCGATTGGCGGTCAGGGACGCCTCCCAGGTCAGGTCATCGAGCGCGCTAATGGTGCTTTTGAATGTCGCCTTCTTCAGGTCCTGCCGCGCGATTTCGTCGAGCCGGTTGTTGGCCTTGGCGATGGCATCGGCCATCGCGGTCTTTATCGCCTCAGGCGTCTGCTCCCATTCGGGAATAGTGAGCAATGCATTGGCCTTATCGGCTGCGTCCCTGAACTCATCCAGGCTTTTGATCGGATCCGCAGCATCGGCGGTTACGACAACGCTGGCCGCGGCGAACAGGGAAAGCAGACCGGGTAGGTTCATCTTCATGGCGAAACGTTTGTTGAAAGCGAGACCGGAGATTGTGTAGAAGATAGGCGCCGTTTCAAGTTCGGGACGGCGCATTGTGCTCGAAAAAATTCTTCTCGCATTCATTCCAATCTTTGTCGCAATCGATCCCATCGGGCTGGTAGCCCTGTTCATGGGTTTGGGAACCCACGCTCCGACCGAACACAGGACTAAACAGGCCATGCTTGGCATTTTTACCGGGCTGGCCGTATCCGTGGGCTTCATATTCCTGGGGAAAGTGATCTTTTCAGCTCTGGGCATTTCAGTCGCGGATTTTCAGGTAGCGGGGGGACTGATCCTGCTGGTGCTCGCCATCCGCGAATTGGTCGGAATAGGCGGCGAAGATCGCACCGGGGTGCACGACTTCGGGATTGTGCCGTTAGGTATGCCGCTCATAGCCGGTCCGGCATTGTTAACCGCCCTGCTGATTCTGGTCGACACGCCTGGAGTAGGAGTGGTTTACACGATTATTTCGCTGGTGCTGAATCTGGCGATTGTGGCGCTCGCCCTGTGCCAGGCTGATCGGGTGGCCCGATTGTTAGGCAAACCGGGGTTGCGCGGCGTCTCCAAACTGGTGGCGCTACTGCTGGCCGCGATTGCGGTTAGCCTGATTCGCCGGGGATGGCAGGCGGCGTGACGGCGCCTCAGGTACTGATCCAAAGCCGCGCCGCGGCGCCGCACTCCGAACGCAAGTATGAAACAGGTCCAGCCGTTCGGGTCCGAGAACGATCATTTAAAACGTGCCGATGGTCAGCATGACCAGGGTGCAGCCTTCGACTACGTCTATTCCCTTTGCCTGCGCGGCGCTCGTTAGGTCGTCGTTCTCAGCGCCCGGGTTTAAGATGATTCGGCGCGGCGCAGCTCCCACGATCTCTCCGATCAATGGATCAGAACGCCGTTTGCCGAGATAAACGGTTACGGTATCGACCGGGGCCGGAACTTCAGCGATCCGCCGGTAACACTTTTGTCCCGCAATCTCGTCATACGCCGGATTCACCAGCTGCGGTTCGTGTCCATACTGCTGCAGCATCTTCATCGCCTTGAACGCGTAGCGATGTGGCTTTGGCGACGCCCCCATCACGACCACCCGCTGCCGATTCGTCATTCAATGACTGTCGTGTCGACCACCCGTCGCTGGCAAATCACGTCCGACAGCTCATCCGGCGCTGGGGCCCTGAAAAACGCCAAGTCACTAAGTCCTCGACTCCGGCCCCAGGTTGGGCCACACTAGGTGCACTTAACCTACCGGCCTGATGCTCAGGCCGCCTCTGTTGACAGGTATGGACCTCTCGTTACTATCCTCGCTCCAATGAGATTTCCCCTCGCGCTCACCAGCAAGATCGCTGCGTACATGATCGGGCATAAGTTGCGCGGCACCAAGAAGTTCGCCACCGTTCTCCAGCTCGAGCCTCTTCATACTTGCAACCTCACCTGCACCGGCTGCGGCCGAATCCGGGAATATTCTACGTCCCTAAAGGACATGATGAGCCTGGAGGATTGCCTCGGAGCCGCCCGGGAATGTAACGCGCCCATGGTCTCAATTTGCGGCGGCGAACCTTTGATCTATCCGCACATTGAAGCGTTGATTAACGGCCTGCTGGAGCAGGGCCGAATCGTCTACGTTTGCACCAACGCCATGTTCATGCGCAAAAAAATGCGCGAATGGCTGACCAAAGAATTGCGGACTGCGGATCGAGGATTGCGGAGTGATTTGGAGGAAAAGATCAATAGCCTGGTCGCTGACGGATTAATCAGTGACAAGGACGCTGCGACAATCCGCAATTCGCAATCCGCAATCCGCGATCAGGTTATCGGACCCTCCAAATGGATGTATTGGAACGTTCACCTGGATGGGCTGGAACGGACGCACGACCTGATCGTCGAGCGCGAAGGCGTATTTAAGGAATGCATCCTCGCCATCAAAATGGCGAAGCGGCTGGGTTATCAGGTGGCGACCAACACCACTATATATAAGGAGACTAACATGGATGAGGTCGAACAAATGTTCGACTACCTGTCGGATCTCGGCGTGGACGGTCACACCATCACCCCTGGCTATGAGTATGACGCCGCTAAAAAGGACATGATCAAGCGGCTGAACCTGCAGCCGGAAAATTTCTTCCTTACCCGCAAGTCCACCGTCGAAAAATTCGCCAAAATGGATGAGTGGATGAACCGCTACACGTTCTTCGGGACCCCGATCTATTTTGAATTCCTGGCCGGTAAACGCGAGTTGACCTGTTCGGCCTGGGCGATTCCCACTCGAAATATGCGGGGTTGGAAAGCGCCGTGTTACTTCATGACGGATGCGGTTGGGACTAATGGCACCGGTCATTTCAACAGCTATGCCGAATTGCTGGCCAACGTCGATTGGGAGAAATACGGCGTGGTCGATGGTGTCGCTCGCGATCCGCGTTGCGAGAATTGCATGACGCATTGCGGGTATGAGCCAACTGCGAGCCTCGGATTACAGGCGCAAAAGGGCGATACCTGGAAAACCATCAGGTTCAATTTCGGACCGCGTCCTAAACCGACCGGCTGCGGAAGCGAACTGCTGGCCTATAACGGCGTTACGTCCGGTAACGGGCATCTCACGGGCAAACGCGCTGAGGTATCGGCGCAGGCATCGTAAGATCGGCGAGGCGCCCTGGTCGTTCCATGCATGAATCGCTCGACTGACGTAATCAATTTACCAAGCGTGCGAACGATTCCGTCGCACCCGGATGCGGCGGTGGACGCCGAGATCTCGCGCGCCATCACCAAAGCGCAGGAAAATCTGCTGCGGCAGCAACGCCCGGATGGCCACTGGTGTGGTGAGCTGATGGTCGATAGCACACTTTGCTCCGACTTCGTTCTGTTCATGCACTGGGCTAACGAGGTTGATGTTGAGATTCAGGAGCGATGCGTTCAGCACATCCTGAAGCGACAACTGCCGGATGGCGGCTGGAATATTTACTACGGCGGCCCCAGCGAAATTAACGCCTGCGTGAAGGCGTATTTCGCGCTGAAGCTGGCTGGCATCTCGCCGGACGCGCCGTTCATGCACGACGCGCGGGCTAACATTCTTCGGTTAGGCGGCATTCCAAAGATAAACACCTTCAGCAAGCTTTATCTGGCGTTGATGGGCCAGTTTCCGTGGCAATATTTACCCACCATTCCGGTGGAGATGGTGCTGCTGCCGAGCTGGGCGCCATTTCACATGTACAAAATGTCGTCGTGGAGCCGGGCCATGCTCGTTCCCCTGGCCGTCATCAATCATTTTAAGCCTACCCGGGTGCTTCCCGGCGAGAAACAGCTGCACGAGCTTTATCCGTTAGGCACCGAGCATTCCGATTTCCGGTTGCCGCGGAGCGAACGTTTCTGGACGTGGCGCAATTTCTTTCTGCGAGTCGATGAAGTCCTTAAATTCCTGCATCCGCTCAATTTCCGTCCGATGCGACGCCCGGCGCTGGCTGAGGCTGAGCGCTGGATGCTGGAAAGAATCGGGGAGGGAAGTGACGGCCTGGCCACGGTATTCCCCGCGATGTTGAACTGCATGATTGCGCTGCGATGCCTCGGTTATACCTCCGAGGATGCCGTTTATGCCAAGGCCCAAAAGGATTTTGCCGGCCTGTTCGTTGATGATCCGGAAGATTTCCGGATTCAGCCATGCCTTTCCCCGATTTGGGATACGGCCATCAACATGATTGCGCTGGCGGAGTCCGGACTGCCTCCGGAACATCCGAGCCTCCGGAAAGCCGCGCAGTGGCTGGTCGATAAAGAAGTCAGAATTCGGGGCGATTGGGCGGTCAACAACCCCTATCCGGAAGCGAGCGGCTGGGCGTTTGAGTACAACAATGTTTACTATCCGGACACCGATGATACCGCCATGGTGCTGATGGCGTTGCGGTTGGCTGCGCCTAGCGATCAGGCATCGCTGAACCAGTTGTTCAAACGCGCGGTGGGCTGGCAGCTGAGTTTTCAGTGCCGCGACGGTGGATGGGCGGCGTTTGATAAGGATGTTACCACGCCATGGCTGGAGGATATGCCTTTCGCCGACCATAACGCCATTCTCGATCCGACCTGCAGCGACCTAACGGCGCGCACACTCGAGATGCTGGGTTACATCGGATTCGATCCGGATGCGCCCTGTGTCCGCAGCGCCTTGAAATATCTTATCGATACTCAGGAAGATGATGGTTCGTGGTACGGGCGGTGGGGAGTCAATTACATTTACGGAACCTGGCAAGTCCTCCGCGGATTGCGCGCCATCGGCCAGGACATGACTCAGGATTGGATTTTGCGGGGACGCGACTGGTTGGAGAGCTGCCAAAACGCTGATGGCGGTTGGGGCGAAACCTGCGCCACTTACGAAAACCCGGCAGTGAAGGGGAAGGGCGATAGCACCGCTTCTCAAACGGCATGGGCGCTCATGGGCATCTGCGCCTGCGGCGATTTGGAACGGCCCAGCATTCAACGCGCGCTTCGCTTCCTGCTGAGTTCCCAGAGTCCGGACGGCTCATGGGCAGAGTCGGAAATTACCGGGACCGGTTTTCCGCGCGTGTTCTATTTAAAATACGATTTGTATCGCCAGAATTTTCCGCTGCTGGCCCTGGCGACTTACGCCAACTATCGAGAAAACCGCGGTCATCCCGCCGGTTTCTACCGCTGCCCGGAATAAGCCGGCACCACCTCGGCGATTATTTTACATCCCGCCGCAACCTTTGCGGTTGGAAATTGTTTAGTACGGCGGTGCCGATGTCACTCCGGGTTGTGAAAATGTCCGAATTCGTCGGGTCTAACGCGGGCAAATCGAGCGCTTTAACGTGGACCTGAGGCACGATCACAGCTATAAAGAAGGCGGGTTCCCGATGGTTTACGGCACTTTGGTTAGCCGAGTTTTAGTTGTCATTTGGTTGCTCGGCCTAACGCCGTTTGCTTCCGGCCAGTCCGTGCCCCGCAAGCCACTTCTCGAGACGCATCTCGAACAAATGCAGGACCCGCCTGCGACCATAGTTCCGCGCCGTCTTCAGCTTTCACCTCAAAAAGTTGCTCCGTTTGGACCGTTCATTTCCTATCAGGTAAACGTCGACGTCAATGGCAATAACATCGGCGGCGATGCGGCTAACGAGCCGTCGATTTGCGTCGATCCGACGAACCCGAACCGGATGTCGATCGGCTGGCGACAGTTTAACAGCGTCACCTCCAATTTTCGACAGGCGGGATGGGGTTTTACCACTGATGGCGGCGTAACCTGGACATTTCCGGGTGTGCTGCAAAACAACATCTTTCGCAGCGATCCGGTCCTCAATTCGGATGCAACCGGCCAATTTTTTTATCTTAGTTTGCTCAATAACTTCTTCGATGACTTGTGGCTTTCAACCAGCGGCGGCGCCGGCTGGCAAAACCTGGGAAACGCCACCGGCGGTGACAAGCAATGGTTCACCATCGATAAAACG
>DATFCK010000237.1:0-5355 GCA_035253185.1 Chthoniobacterales bacterium
CCCGACCCTGATTCCCAAGGCACCCGCGTCCTATGCCGCGACTACAGGCTGCGCCCTCGACCGTTACGATGTCGCGCCCTGCCATCAGCGAAATGGGCACCAGGCAGCTGTTGATCGCTCGATAAGTCGATTTTCCGGCGCTATCGACATCCACCATGGCTACCGAACACGCCCCGCAATCGCCTTCGGCGCAGCCTTCTTTCGATCCGGTTAGGCCAGTTGAACGCAGCCAATCGAGCAGCGTCAGATTGGGTGAAACCGAATCGAGTCGAACTTGTTCTCCATTCAAACGAAACTCGAGGGCGTTCATTTTTTCCGGGGAGCACAGGCTGCCAGCCTGTGGCATTCGGCAGCCTTGCCGAATGAATGTTTGAAATCCCCCTGGAGATGGCTCACACAAACGACCTTCGCGGCAGGTTGCCGCGAACAACAGGCTGGTAGCCTGTGCTCCCCGAAAGTTTGCGTCGCTCCCCTCATGCTCGGTCTCTCCGATTTTGCAGGATTTTCAGGAACGAGCGCGAGCGTAAATCCTCGAGGGTCAGTCCGGTAGCAAGAGCCTCGGCCTCGGTAATGGCACCGCATCCCATGCCGCGCAGGAAAAAGTTCAGCAGACCCTGGCCGGTCGCGGCATCGTCGAATACGTCGCCGTGCAGCGAAGCGAGCGCCGCTTTTTCCACAAACGCCTGCAATCGATTAGCCGCGGTTTCGAGTCCTTCCAAAAAGAACAGATAAACGGCGGCATAACGAGCTACAAACTGCGCGGGATGGAGATCCCATCCCTGATAATATCCGGTGCGCAGTGAGTGAAGGTTGTCGTTAAAGGCGAGCCGCCAGGCCTGGTGCACTGCGGTCTGATTCTCTTTGAGCTGGTTGGCGGTGAGCTTTTCACCTTCAGCGGCGCGATGGGGGCCGACTGGAAGAATATTGGTCGCGCCATCGGATAAATGAATGCCGGTGCCGGCCATCGAGACTAACATCATTTGGCGTGCGAAATCGCAGGCTGGATGTCCCATTGTCTGATAGGCGGCGGTGATGCCGCTCGATGCGGTGTAATCGTAAACGCCGAAATGAATGCTGCCACAGCGTCCACTCGCTGCGTCCACCAGCGAATGCAGACCGATTTCTCCGCGGTGGTTAATGATCGATTGCGGCGTTTCGATCATCAGTTCGATACGCAACGCTCCTTCAGGCAAGCCAGTTTGTTTTTCGAGCAGCTCGAATAGTTTAACCGCCGCGCTCACCTGTTCCGGTAACTGCACCTTCGGCACGGTAATCACGAAGTTGTTAGGCAGTTTGCCCGATGTTTCCCGGACCAGAGAGGTCACAAAAATGTCGAGCGTGCGGATGCTGCGATCGCGCAGATCCTCGTTCAATGGTTTGATCCGGATCCCGATAAACGGCGAGAGGCTGTTCTCGCGCATTCCGCGCGCCACTTCGAGCGCACTGGAGTGAGCATGTCCGTCCTCCTCTTCGTCCATCCGATTTCCGTATCCATCTTCAAAATCCAGCCGGAAATCTTCCACCGGCTCGCGGTTGAGCTTGTCGACAATTCGGGCGTAAATCTTTTCAGCCAGACTGCCGGAAATGTCGATGCCGAGAGCGCCGGCCAGTGCTTTGGGATTCGGGGCATATTCCTGCAACGAGCGGAGGGCGACTTCCCCGAGCCGTTTCGCCGTATCGGCCCGAAACAGGTGGGCGCCGCCATAAACCGTCTGGACCGCCTGTCTACGATCGGATTCGCCCGGATAACGGCGCATGAATTTCCGATTGGCCTCGCTCAGCGCGGACACTACGGATTTGATATCGTTAGGCTTAAGGCTGCTATGCGAGGTCACGACGATTTTCCAGGTTATATCAAGCCCGGGCCGGTCGAACAATTCTCCCGGCAGGCTGGCCGACGAGCTTACCATCGGCCGCAATGGTTTGTCCGCGCAAAATTGTCCGGATCACCCGAGGCAATTTGCGCCCGAGATAAGGAGTTAGCTTGTGCCGGTATTGCAGGGAATCCGTCGTTACCGGATCGCGATTATTCAGATCGATTAAAGTCAGGTCGGCGTCTCTTCCAACTGCAATTCCGCCTTTGCCGGAGAGGCCGAATCGCTCGGCCACGTTGATGCTGGTCAATGCGCTGATGGTATCGACCGGTAGTTTACGGTCGATGAGCAAGGCCAGCAGATGCTGGCAACCCGATATGCCGCCCCAAACTTCGAAGAAATTTTCGCTGCGCTTCATCTCCGGGGGCGAAGGAGAGTGATCGGAGCCGATGCTTGTGATTTGGGCAAGCGCATTGTGCAGATCCGATTGATCAGCCGCAGAACGCAGCGGCGGCGCGCATTTGGCTGCGGCCCCGATTTTTTCCATATCGTCCTCCGTTAGTATTAAATAATGAGGGCAGGTTTCGCAGGTCACATCTATGCCTTGCGCGCGGGCAGCGGCGACAAGTTCAACCCCGCGGCCACAACTCACATGGACGACGTGAAGCCGGCAACCAGTGTCGGCAGCGATTTCCGTGGCCCGGCCAATGGCATCCAGTTCAGCCTCGATTGGTCGCGACTCAAGAAAATCACGAACGGTCACGTTTCCGCCGGCGAGTTTTTGTTTCGTTAGTCGCTCCGTAATTTCCTGCGATTCGGCATGGACCGCTACCAGAAGGCCCAGTTTGGCGGCGGTAGCCATGCCTTCGCGCAACGTGTTCGAATCCACATACGGGAAGTCGTCTATCCCGCTGTTGCACATGAATGCTTTTAAGCCCACCACGCCGCGATCGCGCAGCGTTTTCAAATGTCGAATGTTGCCGGGAATAAGGCCGCCCCATAAGCCGAAATCGACAAACGAATTTCTCTCAGCAGCGGCGCGTTTGGCGTCGAACGCCGGACCATCAATGGTTGGCGGATGGGCATTGAGCGGCATCTCGAAAACGGTGGTGGTTCCGCCCACCGCGCACGCGCTGGAACCGGTAGCCCAGCCTTCCCATTCGGTTCGACCGGGTTCGTTGAAGTGTAAGTGGGAATCGATCGCCCCGGGAAATACCGTTAGGCGGGTGGCGTCAATTTCTTCCGTCGCGTTACCGCGAATGTTTGGACCGAGTTCAGCAATCTTTCCTTCGGCGATCCCGACGTCGCGCTCGGTGTGCCGAATCAGCAGATCAAAATCAGGCATGGGGAGAATGACGAAATCCGAATGTCGAATGACGAAGGAATAGGGAAGGCTGAATGACGATTACTCGCGCTTCGATATTTAGATGGCCTTCGGCATTCGTCATTCGTGCTTCGTCATTGCGCCGTTAGGCGACGACGCCCCAGGCGCGCAGCCGGCTTACGCCGCCGTCAGGATAAATGTTCAATCGAATGTGGGTACAGTTTTCGATCGGGGACAGTTCGCGCTCAAAGAAATGCCGGTGATCGGCCTGCAGTTTCGTCTTGTGAAGGATTTCTTTCCAGCTGATCAAGTTGCCGGTGAGCTCGTCAGTGGTTGCGCCCGGGGCGGAGCAGGCATCGATGGAACAGGTGTCCGGATAGTTACCCTTGAAGTGGTTGGTATCGACCTCGATTTTCTGAATTGAGCCGGGACGTCCGAGCTGCAGGATGATCCAGTCGTAGCCGGGACCGCGGCGTCGTTTTGTTTCCCAGCCGTCGCCCATATTTTCCGAGCGTCCGGGCATGATCAGATTGTTCATCGAACTGAAAAACATATCGCTGCAAGCCAGGGCAATGCCGCCGTTTTCGATGGCCACCAGATCAACCGGCTGGTCAGGTTTCAGTCTGCTCCAATCCGGAACCACCACACCGTAGACCCGAAGACGGGCCACTCCGCCGTCCGGAAAGATATTCAATCGAACGTGGGTCCAGGCGTCGTCGGTATCGATTTCGAACAAGTTCTGGGATCCTGGAGTGAGGGGTGATTGCGCTAAGATCGGCGTCCACGACAATTTTTCGATAGCCGTTAGGTCAGCGGGAAAGGTGGCATCGGCTTCCAGCGGATGAGCTCCCGAAACATGGGCAAGATCCGCCTTCGCGGCGCTTCGGCGCGACAAGTGCCCATGCCACGACAGCGCATCCATCGATGCGAACGGCGGATGGTTTCCCAGGAAATGGTTAGTATCGATGTCCACATGCTTGATGACTCCCCGTAAACCTAGCTGAATGACGCACCAGTCATGGCCGGGCGTGCGTCGCCGCCGCGTTTCCCAACCGTCCATCCACTTGCCGCGGTCGGTGAATTTGTCCGGAATGAAAATGCCGCGGCCCGGTTTGAGAAGATTCTCCTTCTCGGCGAAAAACTCGTCATTCGCCAGAAGCGCCTTCCCGCCTAACCGCTCGGCGGCAAGATCGACGAGACCGGCCGGCGCGGTCGCCGCCGAGTGTGACGCGTCCGGGTTCATGCGCGTATAGGGTGAGGGTGGCGAAAGCACCCAGGACCAAACCCCAAGCACCAGGGAAATTCCAAGATCCAAACTCCAAGCTCCAAACACGCGGGGATGCAGCTTGGTGCCTGGTGTTTGGTGATTCCCAGGTGCTTGGGATTTGGGATTTGGGGTTTCACCTTTAGGTGTCTAACTGCCGCGATAGGTGCTGTACGACCACGGAGTTACCAGCAGCGGGACGTGATATTTCGCCTTCGCATCTGAAATCGTGAATCGCACCGGCACCCGGTCCAGAAATTTTCGTTCGCCGAAGTAGTCGCCGACCAGAAATACCAGCTCGTAAGTGCCGGCTGCCATGTCGGCTTCGGAGAGCAGCGGCGTATCGACCCGTCCGTCGGCATTGGTTTGGACGGTTTTGAGCAATGTTGAACGTTCAACCGACCACAGTTCAATTGTCATGCCGGCGGCGGGCCGGCCGCGCATGGTGTCGAGCACATGGGTCGTTAGGCTGCTCATTCCACCAGGTCTTTCAGCCGGAGCTCTGCGATCTTGAAGATTTCTCTCAGCGCGGTGTCAATTTCAACGGGACGCGAATTACTCAAACGATGAGGAAAAGCAGCCAGGATCGCCTCCTTTTTGTTCTCTCGCGCGCAGATGACGAAAGGAAAACCGAATCGCTCTTTGTATTCCCTATTGAAGCTTTGGAATTGAGCGACCTCGTCGTCCGTCAGATTGCCGAGGCCGGCGGAGGCCTGTTCGTGGGTAGATTCGCGGGTCAGGGTAGCATTACCCACCAGATCCGGATGAGCCCGGATCAGGCACAGCTTTTCGTCATCACGCGCCTTCATTACCGTGTCCCGGAGCGCGGCGAAAAATTCAGCTCGATTAGCAAATGGCCGCTTGCCGGCGGTACGGGCGGCGATCCAGGGTGAATGCTCGAATAACCGGGCGAAAATATTGGTAAACTCGTGCCGTTCCAGCCCGTTCACTTC
>DATFCK010000238.1:0-2745 GCA_035253185.1 Chthoniobacterales bacterium
TTCCGTTTGAGGTCGCGCCCCGTTCGCAAGGCCAGTCTAACTGGCCATTTTTCAAACGGCTAAGGTTGGCCGTTACCGGCATAACTGCCTTCTCGTCGCTGCCACTGCATCTAGTGACTTTTGCCGGGGGCGTATTCCTGCTCTTTTCAATTATTCTGGGAATTCAAACGGTATATCTGAAGCTGATCGGCCAGGCCGTTAGCGGTTTCGCGACGGTGATCCTGCTCGAACTCATCATCGGCAGCTTTCTTATGATCAGCCTGGGCATTATCGGAGAATACTTGGCGCGGATCTACCGAGAGGTAAAACGGCGGCCGCGCTATCTCGTAACCGAGTCAACCGACGCGGCTAGCTGATCTCACCGAGAATTCAGCCTCGGGGATGCGCTCCGGATTGGTGGAATTGAACGGAATCGCCGCTAGTTCTGCGTGGTGTCCGGCGCGAATCAGCGCCTTTACCAGTTCATCGGCCAGCACTTCGGCCCCGCCGCGAACAAAAGGTGTCTGAACCGAAACGACCAGAATGCGCATAATCAGATTACTCTGACTCGGTCAACGCCCCGCCGGCTACTCATCGAACACGCGGCTGATCGTTTTCGCGAGTGATGGCAATACTATCGCAGCCGCCGACTCCAAAAACCATGGGCTGATGGTATGACCGGCCCGCCGCGAAATCCAGGCGACTGCTCGAGCCGGTTGTTGTTGCAGACTGGCATTCACTAACCAGACGAGGCCGTTCAGGTAAGCTTCAACGCCGGCAGAGTCCCCCCTGATTGCGGTAAACGACGGCAAACAGACGACCGGCAAATCGGTCGCACTTTTGATCATGGGCAAGGCATCCGCGCTTTCGACCGCCACCCCAGTTGCATTTTCAAGCGCAGTCAGGAGAAGCGGCCACGTTTCCGGCCTAACATCATGCAGCATCACCACTCCGGGATGGCAGCAGCTGACTCGCCAGACCGGACTATTTTCGTTAGTCTCTTTTGCGAAATGATAAATTGTCGCATCCGCGCCATTGATCTCGGCCCAAGGCATGTTGTCGGGATCGTAACTGCGCACCCGTACCGCCTCCTTATCCAGGTCAGACGACCAGCTCGATTGATCAATCCAAACTGTAATATCCAGTTTTTTTGCCAGTGCCGTCAGCAGTTCACCACTCGGAAAACCGACTGACAAAGGATCCGGTGGCGCCGGGATGAACCAATTGAGCGTCATGCCGTTAACTGCCTAACGACGTTATTCCAGGATAGTCCGAGTTGATCGTAATGTTTCCGGCCCGCCTGCCCCAGGGTGCGGGCAAGATCGCGGTCGGCCCAGATCGTGTCCAGCGCAGCCGCCAGGCTTTCGGGTGTAGCTGCGGTCACCAGCCCGGTCTCATTGGGAAGCACAAATTCGAGCGGACCACCGGAATCGTCACAGGTTATGACTGCCTTGGACGCGAGCATCGCTTCGAGAGTCACGTAACCGTAATCCTCATCGAAGGGAGGGAAGAGAACAGCTAACGAACGAGCGTAAGCGTCGCGCTTTTGGGCCTCTGACAAAAAACCCATCCATTCGATCCTTTTGCCTACGCCCAATTCGCGAGCCAGCTGGTCGAGCCGATCGAAATAGGGAGGACTATCGGGCGTGCCGGCAAACTTCAGCCGCACCGGATTTCGAGTAAGGGCCAATGCCTGCAACGCCAAGTCCTGGCGTTTGTTAGCGGCCAGCCTGCTGGGGAAAAAGAGGAAATCGTCTAACTGATTAGCGCAATAAAACAATTCGGCTGATGCGGGAGGATGATGCAACGGCGTAGAATTAACTTTCCAATATTTTGATACCCGTCGGCTGACGTTAGCGGACAAGGTAAAAAACGCTTTCGATTCGATGGCGACCTTCGAGTCGGCTCGCTGAACAATGTCGCGAACGAGTGCCCCGTAGGGCGCGGTTCGCAGACTACCGAACGAATGATCCCACAGATCGTAGGCCGCGCGGAAGTGATGTAACAACCACACCACCTTGTGGTGATGCGGGATCAGATACGCCGGAAACTTTAGCGCAATAAGCCGATCCACTTCATTGCCAGGTACGCCGCCCACGTTCATCAGCGCACAAGCCAGCATCTGATCGGGAATGGACTGCGATGCCGGGTTGAACGGGATTTGGAACAACTCTGTCTGGTGTCCGGCAGCCACCAGTGCTTTCACCAACTCATCGGCCAGCACCTCCGCCCCGCCCCGGACGAACGGTGTGAGAACGGACGCGACGACAATTCGCATGCGGACGTTACTTCGCTTCCGCAGTGTCCTCGGGACTCCCCGATGGCCGCTGAATTTGGGTCAATCGCGCCTGCATCATATTGATTCGGCGCTGCAACTCAGTCATTTCCTGGACTAACTCCTCCATTTGGGCGGTCAGCTGAAACAAGGCTTCAATCATGCTGTCGTTCACCGCTCCCTGATTTCGAAGAAGGCGGCGCAGCGGCTTGACTGCCTGCACCGTAGATTTCCGGTAGGCGCGGTTAAGCGCATCCTTTATCGGTCCCCAGTGGGCGTCGAGCTTTGCATTGATGGGTAAGGGATGGTCGTCAATCGCGTCGGTTCGGTCCGAAATCGCGGCGTTATACACCTGTTTCATAATGTGAGTTAAAGGCACGCCACTGGATTTTTGACCGGACTGCTCGTTCACTGACCCAGTTCTATCAGTGTAATTTTAAGCACGCAAATAAATGAGAAGTTTACTCTCGCCCGTTTGAGCGGGATGGCGA
>DATFCK010000239.1:0-6636 GCA_035253185.1 Chthoniobacterales bacterium
CTGCGGCCGGACAGGTCAAATTGCTAAATAGTCAGGCTTATCACGGGCCACGTTTGATCTGCTGGGCGTGCTCTTGTTGAACCGTTGAACCGTTGAAGCGTTGAGCTGTTGAGCTGTTGAGCTGTTGAGCTGTTGAACCGGATAATGCGATGGTCATCCGCCTTCGCGCAGCCTAAACGCGGCCGGTCGTCTCCCGAAGAACCCGTCTTGGTTGCCGCAGTTTGCCCGCCGAGACGGGTTGTCAGCTGCGAATTGTTCAAGCTGCGCTGCCGCGCAGAAATTCCTCGGCCGAGTACCGCGCTAACTTGCAGAACATCCAACCGCCGAGCAGCACGGTTGAGCCGAGGACACTGCTGCCGGCGAGATCAAACCACACCGGCCCGCTCCCCTTCATCAGCACCGATGCCGTATCCGCGGCGATGAAGATCAAAACGCCGGCGGCGTGAAGCAACGGCAACCGGGGTGAGATAATGGCAGCGAGGATGCCGCCGGCCAGCCCGGAAATGGCGGCGCCGAGTGTACCCAGCAATAGCTGAAGCGGAGATGAATCGACCGTTACCTGGCCTACCAGAACGTTGAAAGTAAGGATAGTTCCGGCGGCCACCATCAGGTAACCCCCGACCACCGCGGCGATGCTGCGGAGAACAGACACGATGGTTCGTGACATATTAATAAATATGTGTTGTTAGGCAGAGTGCGTGAATACCGGAATAGTAACAGCGCTGTTACCTTTCAGAAGACGAGGGACGAGGGACGAATGTCGAAAGAAGGGCGACTACGGCGGGCCGTCTGACGTTGAACCGTTGAACCGTTGAACCGTTGAATCGTTGAATCGTTGAACCGTTGAATCGGCTGGCTGTAGGACGACCCCGAATGCTTTCGGGGCCGCGCTATCATAGCACCCGTTAGACCAACTGGGTAGGCAACCTCCGCTGGCGTGACATCGGCGAGCTGCCGACGCCGCCATGCGGTCAGTTGTCAGTGGTCAGTTGTCCGCGCCGCTATTTAGGGGACGCTCCCGCTGTCGCCGCGGCCTGCGCTTTGGCGTTGGAATGGAAGATGCCGAGCCAGTTCGTTCCTTCCTTCTTCCAGACCGTCCCGCAATGGTAATCGCCGGACGCGTCTTTGCCGTCAATGGTGCCTTGAAGGGCCACCTTGTAGGTGGCGACGATCACATCGGGCTCATCGGAGAATGCGTCCCAATCACTGATGGTAAAAGATTTGATGTCCCATCGTTTCATGTCGGCAAGCTCCTTCGCCATGTTGGCGACGCCTTCTTCTGAAACGACGCGGATATCTTTATCGACCACTTTCTGGAAGTCGGTGGCATTCTTATCTTTGTAAGCCTGCCAGGCCGCTTTCTCGTTCGCCATGCAGGTGGCTTTATCGTCGGCGAAGGAAATGGCGATTGCCGCAAAGAAAATGCTAACTGCGCAGATGAGGTATTTATTCATAAATTGCTCCGGTTAGGATTGTTGAGCATCTGAGATTAGACCCGCCGCCGTCCCGCGAACAAGTCAAAAACGCTACGAAAATGAAGAGGCTCCAACCAGCGCTAATCCGTGTAATCGGCGGTTTCTCCTTTTCCGGCCTGCCCCGCCACAGCCTTGGGGAAGGATCGAAACTGTTTACTTTCGTTAGGTAATCGAAACATTTTTGAAAACAATACTTGCCATAAGGAAGCGAGACCCGTCAGGCTCGCGCTGGGACGTACCTGACAACGGACTACTGACCACTGGCCACGGACAACTGACTACGGACTGAAGGCAGCCGAGGACAGCGGATTTCGCTGCATTCACCGAAAACCTCCGAATGTATCCTCTCTAATCCTCTTTCGCTCGAGGTATTGTTAGGCGTAAGCCGGGTGGTTGGGTCCGAGCCGACCGTGGTTCAGAGCAACCATGGGCGCAGTGTGGTCAGCGTGCTGCTGCTAGGGCCTCTAGGTGGTTCCCGATTTCGGGGTTTTGCAGCGTTCGCTAGCCCCGCCACGGACAAGCTTATCTATATAGATGTGGCGTCTTCATGCGCCAGGTTGGAGTTGCATCGGGCGCAGGGTCTGGGCGAAGGTCACAGTCGGGCGGAATCGGACGCCCAAAGACGTGTCAGTCATGCGAGAGGCGCAGATCTTACATTCCGAATCGGCCGCAAAATTTTGGTTTCGCGACCATACCCGCCTAAAGCCCAGTTTTATCGTGATCGGCGCAATGCGGAGCGGAACGACCTCGCTCTACCGCTACCTCTGCCAACACCCTTGGGTGGCGTCAGCAAACTATAAGGAGCTCCACTTTTTTGATCATCAATACTTTCCGGAAGCGGTGAAGTGGTACGCGCGACAATTTCCATCGCGGTTCGCCCGGATGGAAAACAAGACCGCCAATCGGTTCCGAATGATCACCGGAGAAGCGTCGCCTTCCTATCTGCTGCACCCGCTGGCACCGCAGCGAGCCGCGAAGCATTTGCCGGCGGCAAAGCTGGTGGCTGTTCTGCGCAATCCGGTGGACCGGGCGTTTTCGCATTATCAACATGGCCGGCGCTGGGGTTACGAACCGCTTTCGTTCGAAGAAGCGATCAAGCAGGAGAGCAGTCGGATTCAACCCGAAAGAGAAAAGCTGGTGAGCGGAGAAGTGAATACCAGCGACCCGTTCATGTGGTTCTCGTACTGCGCGCGGGGCTGTTACATGGACCGGCTGGAAGAATGGTTACAGCATTATCCAAAGGAGAAGCTCCTCATTATTATCAGTGAGGAACTGTATGCCGACCCGAATTCGTCGATGCGCCGGCTCACCGATTTTCTCGGTCTTCCGCCAATGGTAACGCGTGCCCCCGATGATTTTGAAAAGCATAACCTCAATCAGTATCAAGGCATGAATGCAGCGACCCGGAAGGAATTGCTGGCATTCTTCAGGCCGCACAACCAACGGCTCGCAAAATTTCTCGGCCGGGAGTTGCCCTGGGATGTGTAATGCGCCCGGTGGGTTTTTTGCCGCCGGACACCTTCCTTCATCCGCTGCCAGGAAACGCAAACCTCTGCCACATCGGACTCCCGAAAGACCGGGGCATCGGAGGCGCCGAAACGGACGCGCGTTAGGCGATCAATCTTCTTAACTGGACCAGACCGGCAAAGCTCAACCCCAACAGAAGCGCGGTTGCACTGGTGTCGGGCACGGACGCGCTGTTGCTGAAGCCACTAATGTTGAACGCAAAATCGGCCGACCCAGGAGGATTCCATGGGGGATTCCCTGGCCCAAAGCGATTCCAACTTTGTGAGGAAAAAGTCGGGTCTGTCATGACCCAATACCAGGTGTTATCGATTTGCGGCTGATTGTTGAAAACCGACACCAGGTATTGGCCCGATCCAAGCACAGTGTTCGGAATCGCAGCTGTAAACTGGTAGATGTCTTCGCCACTGGACGCGTTCAGCCCGGAATCAGTCCTTCCGATATTCCCCACGTTGTATGAAAGCAAAGGCGTGCTCGCTGGAACGCCGCTCGAGATGGTGAAGAACTGGATGGTGAAGTTATCAGCAGCGGGCAAGTCCTCTGAATACAGGCCCCACCATTGCACCTGGGTCAGCGTCGCAGATCCGGTTAGAGTAAAATCGTCGCCGACCTGACTGGCACCGAATCCAGGTTGTCCTATGTCGCTTTTGACGGCGCCAGCGGTGGTGCTCGGCGCTCCGTTATCCCAAATCGTATCCGCGTAAATGCCGCCTGCGGCCGCGAACAAACAGATCTGAGCGAACAGAACTGGAAGCTTTCTCACTACCACTCAGGGTAAGATTTTCCGCGAAAACGGTCAACGAGGGTCGTTATGGGACAATTTCGACTTGAGGCGCGCGCGGACCGCGAGAGATCGTCCCAGCACCAGGACAGATTTGTCCCACACTCGGGCGGATTTAATTTCCGTTTATTCAGTGATAACAATAGCAAATACCTAAACAAGTTACTGTTAAATTACGTCGCGATAGGCTGGCATACGCCTTGCAATGGCGCTGTCTCTTGTGCGTTCGTTTTGCTGCGTACACTGTCCACTCAATCCCACCAACCCGCCGCCATTGGCCGCGGCCGCTATCCACGGTCTTGTGGTCGTCACAATAGAATGTAACTGACACTCGGTACTCCCATCACTCCATCCACTCCACTAATCCATCCACTCCGCAGATATGCTTATCGTCGCTAAATTCCTCACCGCTTTCACCGCTCTCTTAATCCTCACTACTGCCGCGTTCGCCCAAACTGAACCGCAGAAATCCCCTCTGCTCGGCAACACCCCGCCCGTGCCCGGTACCAAAGACGCCGGCAAAAAACCGGCCGACGGCGCCCCACCCCCGCCAATTTCTTCCTCCACCCAATCCGGGACTACTTCGGCCGCTACGACCAAGGGCGCGCTCATTTTTGACCCAAATGACCGCGACACCTCGGTCAAGCCGGAGGACGACTTTTTCACTTACGTGAACGGCGGCTGGCTCAAACGGACTGAAATTCCACCCGCGTTTTCGCGTTGGGGCAGCTTCAATGAGCTGATTGAAAAGAATAACGATTCGCTTAAGCAAATCGCCGAGAAGGCAATGAAGACAAAAGCCGACGCCAAAACCGCGCGAGAAGTCCAAATGGTCGGCGACTATTACGCCAGCGGCATGGATGAGGCCTCGATCAATGCCGCCAAAGCGACACCGTTGAAAGACGAATTCGCCAGGATCGATGCGATGAAAGACCGCAACGACGTTCTGCGAGAAATCGGCCATCTGCATTCAATCGGTGTCGGCGCGCTGTTTTTGTTTGGTTCAGGCCAGGACGACAAGAACAGCACCATGGTGATTTCACATGCCGTGCAAGGCGGCCTTGGCATGCCGGATCGCGATTATTACACCAAGGACGATGACGCTTCGAAAAAGCTTCGCGAACAGTATGTGCAGCACGTCGCGAAAATGCTGACGCTGGCGGGCGCTCCGGCTGACAAGGCGAAAGGCGACGCCGACAAGATCATGGCGTTGGAAACTACGCTTGCCAAAGCGTCCCGGACCCGGGTGGAGCTGCGCGATCCCCAAAAGAATTACAACAAGATGTCCCAAAAAGATCTCCAGGCCTTAACGCCGGATTGGAACTGGGCGAATTATTTCAAAGAGATCAAGCTGGCCGAGCCGGGCGACATCAACGTGCATCAACCGGACTTTTTCAAGGCGGCTAACGATTTGTTCAAGACAACATCCATCGATGATTGGAAGACCTATCTGCGATGGCACCTGGTTAATGCGGCTGCCAGCGAGTTGTCGGACGATTTTGTTCAGGAAAATTTCAACTTTAACGACGCCACGCTGAGCGGCGTGAAAGAATTGAAGCCGCGCTGGAAACGCGTGATCGCTTCCACCGACTCCGCGATCGGTGAGGCGCTCGGGAAATTGTATGTCGCCGAATATTTCCCACCCGAAGCAAAGGCGCGCGCGCTGGAGCTCATCAACAACCTCAAGGCCGCGTTGGCCGATCGGATCAAAACCCTGGATTGGATGGACGAGCCGACCAAGCAGGAGGCGTTGAAGAAGCTGGCCGCGTTTACGGTGAAGATCGGTTATCCCGACAAATGGCGCGACTACTCGGCGCTGCGGATCGATCGCGGACCGTATGTGTTGAACGCGATGCGCGCCGCGAACTTCGAAGTGAATCGCGACCTGCGGAAGATCGGCAAACCGGTTGATCGTAATGAATGGGGGCTGACGCCGCCGACAGTGAACGCTTATTACAATCCGACGCTGAACGAAATTGTGTTCCCGGCCGGAATTTTGCAGCCGCCATTTTTCAATGCCAAAGCCGACGATGCGGTTAACTACGGCGGCATCGGCACCGTGATCGGTCATGAAATGACCCACGGCTTCGACGATCAGGGCCGCCAGTACGATGCCGCCGGAAATCTGCGCGATTGGTGGTCGAAAGCATCAGCTGATGCTTACGATGCGCGTCGAAAAGAGGTGGTGGAACAATACGCTGCCTACGAGCCGTTACCGGGCCATCACATCAACGGTGAGCTGACTCAGGGCGAAAACATTGCCGACATTGGCGGGGTCAAAATTGCTTATGCCGCCCTGCAAAAGGCCCTGGCGGGTAAATCCAGGGAGAAAATCGATGGTCTCACCCCCGAGCAACGCTTCTTTATGTCGTACGCCACCATCTGGAAAGGGAAAAACCGCGACGAAGACACCAAAATGCGGCTAACGATCGATCCGCATTCGCCGTCGAAATTCCGGACTAACGGACCGTTGGCAAATCTGCCGGAGTTTCAGCAGGCGTTCGAATTGCCGGATAACACCCCGATGGTGCGCGGAGCGGATAAAAGGGTCAACATCTGGTGAAACCAGATGTTGAAAGCTCCAATAACCAAGCACCAACCTCCACCGAAACTACAACCTGCAGCCAATGGTAGCGGCGATTGACCCCAATCGCCATGGTCTTCGTTCCATGGCCGTTCGGTGAACGGCCGCTACCGTTAGCTCATCCCGATTTTCCCGCCTCCGAACAAAATCTCGGGGGCTTGGTTCTCGCAGCTTCACGGCCTCTTGTATGCAGCCGATGGTAGCGGCGATTGACCCAATCGCCATGGTCTTCGTTCCATGGCCGTTCGGTGAACGGCCGCTACCGGTTACCC
>DATFCK010000240.1:0-2712 GCA_035253185.1 Chthoniobacterales bacterium
GATGTTATGCCGGTAAAAGCGAAACGCGCAGGCGGTAAAGTCGGCCGGTCGGAAGAACCGCGAGAAGGTGCTTCAAAGTTGGCTACGCAGGACCGGAAAAAAGGCGGAACAACCGACGTCATTCGGATATTGGTGGTGGACGACCATCCGCTGTTTCGGCACGGACTGGTTCAATTATTGAATTCTGAGCAAACCTTTCAGGTGGTGGGCGAAGCGAGCGGCGCGCCGGAAGCCCTAACGTTAGTCCGGCAGCTCAAGCCCACGATGATGATTGTGGATCTTGGTCTCAAAGGACCGAGCGGCCTCGAGTTAACGAAGTCGGTCCGAGTCGAATTCCCAAAAATGCCGGTCCTGATTTTGTCGATGCATGATGAGCCGACCTACGCGGTGCGATCTTTGCGGGCAGGGGCTAACGGTTACGTGACCAAAGAGGAAGCGCTGGCCAGCGTGCTGGTGGCGGTTCGCGAAGTGATCAACGGCCGGACTTACCTGAGCCCGGGAATGGCCAGCGAAGTGATCTCCAATGTGG
Organism: Chthoniobacterales bacterium; assembly: GCA_035253185.1. Taxonomy (GTDB): domain Bacteria; phylum Verrucomicrobiota; class Verrucomicrobiia; order Chthoniobacterales; family UBA10450; genus DATFCK01. The sequence goes on from DATFCK010000240.1 coordinate 530, forward strand.
TGTTGAGCAAAACCCAGCCCGGCGCCACTCCGACCGATCAGTTAACCGATCGCGAGCTGGAGATTCTGGAAAGGATTGGCCAGGGCGAAGAAGTCAAAGCGATCGCCGAAGCGTTGCATTTGAGTCCGAAAACGGTGGAAACGCATCGCGCGCATATTAAAGAGAAGCTGAATCTGAAGAACGCGCGCGAAGTGGCCCGGTTCGCGGTGCAATGGAGCACCGCGCGCGGAATGTAGCGATTGCGCGTGGTGTAAGTGGGCGATTGAGCGACGCAGCTGTGCGCACAAAACTGGATCGGCCGCGCCGCCGGGTAAAAATGCGATCAACCGATTAAGCTCCATGCGCGCTTGCGTTTTGGAGTGCGGCGATTCCTTCGCCGCTTTGGGACGACGGCTTAGCCTTCAATCACCGGGGCAAAATCATCCGTCACACGTACCTTATCGGTTTTGAATCGGTATATCGACTGAACTATTGCTGGTGAGGCTATCCGCTCCAGCCATGCCGCAGAACACCACGGATACTGGTTAGCCACGGATACCAACCCATGTCTGACAGGGTTCTGATGGACATAGTTGAGCCGGGCCAGATAGGTTTCTGGTAAGAGAGTCTAGAATCCCAGAAGTTGTGCCATACCTTCCGATTCCGAACCGCATCGCGCTCGTTAATCCATAACGATGTTCGTCGATGAAGTTGGCCTAACAGATTCGACAAGCTGGCCGCATCTTCCGCGTCCTCAGGCGAATGCGCGACAAAATGATAATGATTGGAGAATATCGCCCAAGCTTCTAACTTCCAACGGGACTCGTGCAAAACTGCCAGGACATGATGCTGTAAGCACATCTAATCGTTCGCGGCTGCGAAAGAAATGCTCCTTCTGGTAGGTCGCAGCCGTAACCAGAAATGTCCCGGAGCTGGTAAGCTCGTGGGTGGGCGCGTGCGGCCACGGCACACTGGCTAAGTCAGGCATCCGGGCAGGATGCGAGACGCGCGTTCGGGGGACAACAGCTTTCACTCTCGATGCCAAAAGCGGCGAAGGAATCGCCGCACTCCAAAACGTGGCCGAATGAACTAAGCTCCATGCGCGTTTGCGACTCGGAGTGCGGCGATTGTCATGTCTGTTTCCGGCGTTGTGCCCCATCGTCCAGCCGAAGCCCCCAATCAAGCCTCGGCCGGTCGCCACCTGCTCCCCCGATGTGCATGTTTAGCGTTTTCATTTTCCCCACTTTGCGCCATCGTCTGTCGTGGCCACTCGACAAAACCGGTTAGCCGTCCAGAAAACTTACAAGCTCCTCATCGGCGGGAAATTCGTTCGCGGCGAAAACGGACGCGTCCTGCCCGCCCGTTCGCGCGATGGCGCTTTGCTGGCCAATTACTGTCGCGCTTCAAAAAAGGATTTTCGCGACGCAATGACGGCGGCGCGCGCCGCGTTCGGCGGTTGGTCGAAAACTTCAGCCTACTTGCGCGGCCAAATTCTTTATCGGGCTGCTGAGATGCTCGAGATGCGGCGCGGCGAACTGCAGAACGAACTTGAACGCAGCAACGGTCCGGGCAATTCGAGCCGGACGGCCAGCAGCGCGGAGACATCGATGGCGATCGATCGGCTGGTGCATTACGCGGGATGGACCGACAAATTTTCGCAGATTTTCGGCTCGGTGAATCCGGTTGCGAGTTCGCATTTCAATTTCACCACCCCGGAGCCGACCGGCGTGGTGGTAGTCGTTTGCCCGGACGATCCGCCGCTGCTCGGGTTGGTGTCGTTAGTCGCGCCCGCCATTCTCAGCGGCAATTGCGTCGTCGCACTGGCCTCTTCAACCCATCCGCTTGCCGCCCTCACCTTCACCGAGGTGCTCGCCACCAGCGATCTCCCCGGAGGTGTCGTTAACGTGCTGGCCGGCGACCGCGCCGAACTGGCTCCGCATTTTGCCAGCCACATGGACGTGAACGCAATCGTTGACGCCAGCGGCGACGCCAAACTTGGCCAGGAACTTCAACGTGGCGGTGAATTCAACGTAAAACGGTATGTTCGCCGCGACCTGAACACCAAAGAATGGCGCGGTCCCGAAGCTGAAAATCCATATTGGATTTTAGATACCGTTGAAATGAAGACGGCCTGGCACCCCATTGGGCTCTGATTTCCTGTAGCGGCGGTCTGTGACCGTCGCACTACTTATTCCGAATCTTGC
>DATFCK010000241.1:0-4225 GCA_035253185.1 Chthoniobacterales bacterium
TGGTGGTGGAGCAGACTGGCCGGGGCGAACGCAGCTATGATATTTACTCGCGATTACTGAAAGACCGCATCGTTTTTATCGGCACTCCGATCGACGATCACATCGCTAATCTGGTCATCGCACAATTGCTCTTCCTGCAGATGGAAGACGGCAAAAAAGACATCAACCTTTATATCAACTCGCCGGGCGGCTCAGTCACTGCCGGTCTGGCCATTTACGATACGATGCAGTTTTTAACCTGCGACGTCACGACTTACTGTCTCGGTATGGCTGCCAGCATGGCGGCGGTGTTGCTCTGCGCGGGCACAAAGGGCAAACGGTTCGCTTTGCCTAACTCCGACATCATGATCCATCAGGTGCATGGCGGCGCGCAGGGTCAGGCCAGCGATGTCGAGCGTCAGGTCGATTACATGTTCAAGCTGAAGAAGCGCCTGATCAAAATCATCTCGCAACACACCGGCAAATCGGAGGACCAGGTGCGGCTCGATTCGGATCGCGACTATTACATGTCAGCTGCCGAAGCGAAGACTTACGGTTTGGTCGATGAGGTAATCAAATCCCGAAAGGAAGTGAAGTTGCTGGACGGAGCGAATTCACCCGCAACCGACCGCGCAACCGCCGTCGCCGAGGCCGCTCTGCCGCGCAAAGTCGGGGAATAGAAGCTGCTTTTTGCCAGGGGAATTATGGCCCGCGCTTCCAACCTCACGATGTGCTCGTTCTGCGGCAAGAGCCATGCCGAAGTTCGAAAGCTCATCGCCGGCCCGGGCGTCTATATTTGCGACAGTTGCATCAACGTTTGCAAAAGCATTCTCGATAAAGAGCTAAATGAGGATGCGCGCCGGCAGTCGTCCAACATTCGCGTCCCAAAACCCGCTGAAATTCGCCGGGCGCTGGATCAATATGTGATCGGCCAGGACGTAGCGAAAAAGACGCTATCGGTCGCGGTTCACAATCACTTTAAGCGCGTTCTCCAACCAGTCGCCCCCGCGGGTGATGGTTCGGCCGCGTTTCAACCGGATCCGTTAGCCGAAGTCGAAATCGAAAAGAGCAACATTCTGTTGATTGGCCCAACCGGTTCCGGCAAAACATTGCTGGCCAAAACGCTCGCGAAAATTCTGGATGTTCCATTTTGTATCGCCGACGCCACCACCCTAACCGAGGCCGGTTATGTGGGTGAAGACGTTGAAAACATTATTCTGCGATTGCTGCAGAATGCCGACTATGACGTGAAGCGTGCCGAGATCGGCATCGTCTACATCGACGAGATCGATAAAATCGGTCGCAAGACCGATAACGTCAGCATCACCCGCGATGTGTCGGGTGAAGGGGTGCAGCAGGCCCTGCTCAAGATTTTGGAAGGCAGCACCTGTAACGTTCCCCCTCAGGGCGGCCGCAAACATCCGCACCAGGAATACATTCAGGTCAACACCGAAAAAATTCTGTTTATCTGCGGCGGCGCTTTCATCGGTCTCGACAAGATTGTGCAGAAACGCATCGGCCAAAAGGTGATGGGATTCGGTAGCCCAACCCTCGAAGCCGAAGAAGGATTGCGAAAAGAAGCCGTCCGACATGTCGAACCTGAAGACCTTCTTTCGTTTGGAATGATTCCGGAATTCATTGGTCGTTTGCCGGTGGTCAGTTCGTTAGACGCGCTGACCGAAGACGAGATGATTCAGATTTTAACCGAGACCAAGAACGCGATGGTCAAACAATATACCAAGCTCTTCTCGATGGAAGGGGTTCGCCTAACCGTTACCAAGGATGCATTGCGGGCGCTGGCGGCCCAGGCGGTAACCAAGGGCACCGGCGCACGGGCGTTGCGATCGATGCTGGAGCGCGTCATGCTCGACATCATGTACGATGTTCCGAGCCGGGAAGATATTGCCGAAGTGACGATCAATCGCGCGGTGGTGGAAGGCAAAAAGCTGCCCCTGATTCGCAAGAAACAGGACAAGGACGCGGCTTAACCGAAGCCTGCGGGTTCGGTGTTGAATCGTTAAAAGCGTTACCTCGTTAAAGCGGGCGAGCTGTGCCTCACCTGTACAAAAATCCTGTCCGCGCTGCCTTAACCGTCGCTATGGGCCGAGCAAATGTTCACGTTCGAATGATTTCTTGCGCATGCGGCCACCCGCACAAGCTATGTCATCCCGGCCGGGGTCGCGAACGGGCGGAGCGCTGACCTCTCATACTCGGAACACGTCTAGAATGGGCGGTGTCTGACTGCGCCCGGGATGACAATCTTAGAGCGCTTAGCTGCCAAGTAACTACCAAGACGGCTTGTTATTTAGCCATTCTCATGAAACGAATGTGGCGTGAGATTTCTGCCCCTGTGCGTGTTTATCGCGGTGAGCGGTGCCGCTCTGGCCGAAGATCCAGCCACCATCGCGAAGCAGGCCCGCGATTGGCGGACGCAGCACGAAAAGCAGGTGATCCGCGAATTCGTGGATTTGCTGGCGATTCCGAATCTCGCCACTGACAGGCCCAACATCCGGCGCAACGCCGAGTTGATTAAGGCTATGTGCGAAAAACGGGGCTTAACCGTGCAATTGCTCACCGTAGGCGACGCTCCACCCATTGTGGTAGCCGACCTTATTTCCCCGGGCGCCAAACGCACGATTGCGTTTTACGCGCATTACGATGGCCAACCGGTCGATCCCGCCCGGTGGAAAAGCGATCCGTGGAAACCGGTAATGCGTGATGTGGCGGGTCGCGATGTCGACTGGCAAAACGCGAAATCGATTGATCCGGAATGGCGAATTTATGCCCGCGGGGCGGGAGACGATAAGGTGCCGATTATTGGCATGCTGGCCGCGCTTGATTCGCTAAAGACTAACGGGATGAAGCCGGCCTTCAATTTGCGACTGGTGTTTGAAGGAGAAGAGGAGGTCGGCTCACCGCACCTGCCGCAGTTTTTGGAGAAATATCCGAAAGTGCTGCGGCCGGACGTATGGGTGCTTTGTGATGGCCCGGTTCATCAGAGCCGCAAAATGCAGGTATTTTTGGGCGCACGGGGGGTGGTTGACCTGGAGTTGACCATTTACGGGCCGATCAAGGGCCTGCATGACGGTCACTACGGAAACTGGGTGCCCAACCCCATCGTTAGGCTAACGCATCTGATCGATTCAATGCGTGACGAGGACGGCAGGATCCTGATCAAGGGTTTTTACGACCAGGTGAGACCGCCGACTAACGCGGAGCGTTCAGCGCTGGCAAAAGTTCCGGATGTAGAAGCCGATTTGAAACGCGAATTCCAAATCGGCTCAACCGAAGCGGCCGCTGAGAAGTTGAACGAACGATTGCTCTCGCCCGCATTAAATCTGCGTGGCATTGAATCGGGACGCGTAGGCGAAAAAGCATCCAACAGTATTCCGACCGAAGCGCGGGCATCGATTGATTTCCGATTGGTCCCTAACCTGACGCCTGAATCGATCAAACCGTTAGTCGAAGCGCATATCAAAGCGCAGGGTTACACGATCGTGCCGGATGTGCCGGACGCGGACACGCGCCGGAAGAACGCGAAAATTATTCGCCTGCAGTGGGGCACCGGTTACCCTGCTGCCCGCACTTCGCTGGATTCACCGGTAGCGCGGGAGTTTGTTGATATCATGACGTCAGCCGGTCACGAACCGGTGCTGGTGCCAACGCTCGGCGGCAGCATTCCGATGTATCTTTTCCAGCAACCTAACAATACCCCGGTGATTGGTTTGCCGATTGCCAATCACGATGACAACCAGCATGCCGCCGACGAAAATTTGCGGCTGCAAAATCTGTGGGACGGCATCGAGGTGTATGCCGCGCTTTTCTCCGGGCTGCGGTGAAGGAACTGCCCGAACCAGTCATGACTCCTCCGCCCAGTGCGACCTTGATGCTAGCGACCGGTTTAACCGGTCGCTGTCGTTCAGCGCGCTCTTCATTTGCGCGGGATCAGTTCCTGTCGTTGTCGTCGTTGTCGTCGTTGTCGTTGTGATTGTTAATTGTGTTTCCCTTTTAGTCGTTACCATCGCCACATGCGGGTAGCTCTGCTTACTACCGGTACCGAGATATTGTTAGGCGATGTGAGAGAGTCGCATCTCTCTTTTATCGCCCAGCAGTTGCTCGGATTCGGATTGCGCATCAGCAAACAACGAACCGTTCCCGACGGTTTGGCTATTCGCGAAGGTCTGGTCGAATTGTTTCCCAGGGCCGACATCCTGTTTGTGACCGGTGGTCTTGGACCGACGACCGA
>DATFCK010000242.1:0-2082 GCA_035253185.1 Chthoniobacterales bacterium
AGGCGCTGCCGGTTAGTTCGATCATGTTTTTGGCCGCGGCGCTGACGTCGAAATTATAAACCGGTGCGGCGATAATGATGCCATCGGCCGCTTCGATTGTTTTCTTCAACTTCTGAGCGGCTGGGTTGAGATAACATTTATCCGCGTCGCACAAGGGGAGCTCGAGCCCGCTTATATCGATCCACTCGCTATCGGCGCCGCGCTGTTTCAGCTGGTCAAACGCAACCCGGCCCATGATGCGGCTGTTGCTCTCCGTGTTCCCGCTTGTGCTGATGACCAGGTATTTCGGCATAACGCTATTCTATCGATGAACGTTAAATACAAAAGCGAGGGCAATATGGCCCTTCGTTTCGTGTAAGCTATGGCCGAACGATGAATCGGTGTTTTCGGGCGGGCGTTCGTCGATGGGCCTTTCTAATCGGCTTCTGGATAATTGTACAACCGCCGGCCGGCCTGGCCGCGGTGCGGCTGGACAGCCTGGGCAAATACCTAACGAAAAAGGGATACGGCGGCGCTCAGCTGGTTCATTCGGGAAAATTTTATCATTTACCGATTCGTTCCAATGGCCGGGCAGGTCATCTGGTGATTGATACCGGAACGCATGGCACACTCATTTTCCGGTCCAGCGTCAGACAACTGAAACTAACTGAAACCAGAACCAACATCCCGGTTCGCAGCATTCTGGGATTGAGCAATGAACGATACGGCCGTTCCATCATCCATTCGTTTCAGGCCGGCAATTTCACGGTCAAACAGGTGCCGGTAGCAATTGCGCCCGACCTTGGCGACAGCAACACCTACGGCCGGCCTAACGGATTGCTGGGTCTACGAGAATTGATGAAATTCGGGGCGGTCCTCGATTGCTCGCGCCGGATCCTTTATCTGCGGCCGGCCCGACCCGAACGCGACGTTACCGGGCAGATTAGATCGATACTGGAAAGCCGGGGCTGGAAACCGATCGCTTTGACCTACACCCGGAACCGCCTGCGCGTCCCGGGAGAGACAAACGACGTGCCATGCCATTTTTTTGTCGATACCGGCACTTTTCTGATCACGTTAGACCGCAGTTGGACTAATCGCGCACGGATTCCTACTCGCGAAATCGATTCCACCGTGCACGGTGTTGGCCGATCGAGCCGCCGGGTCCAACTGGCATCCCTGGATACGGTTTGGATCGGCAACTACCAGGTTCGAGGCGCGCTGGCAGCGGTGTTGTCGATGGACGCGCCCATGCTCTTTCGCGGCACCCCATCGGAGGTGGTCGGCCTGGTGGGAGTGGATTACCTGGCTCGCAATTCGGCCATTTTCGATTTCGTTTCCGGAACGCTTTACTTGAAACCGCGGACGCGGCATTAGTCACTTTACACTCCATCACTCCACACGCCATGCCCGCCCTGTCCGAAAAGGCCCTAACTATTCTGCATGATTGGGTAAAATCCGAAGCTTTGCGTAAACATTGTTATGCAGTGGCGGATTCGTTAAAGCATTTCGCGACCATGGGCGGATACGATCCGGACCTGTGGGAAGCAGTGGGCCTGCTTCACGATATGGATTACGAGCGCCACCCGAACCTGGAACGAAGCGCGACCGAAGGGCATCCATTTGTCGGAGTGGCCTGGCTGCGCGAACAGGGTTGGAGTGAAGAAGTCTGTCGCGCGATACTTTCGCACGCTGATTACGCCAATGTCCCCCGGGAAACGCCCTTGGAGAAAACACTGTATGCGGTTGATGAACTGAGCGGGTTCGTTACCGCGGTAGCCCTGGTCCGGCCGAGCAAAAGTATTCGCGACGTGGATGTGCGCTCGGTGAAGAAGAAAATGAAAGACAAAGCATTCGCCCGAGCGGTGAACCGCGAAGACATTGTGCAAGGTGCCGAACAACTCGGCATGCCACTGGATGATGTGATAACGAATGTGATCACCGCGCTCACCGCTGATGCGGAGCGACTTGGATTAGCCGGTGTCCAGGCTTAATTCGCGGCCTCCGCTCATTTTTCTTGGGGAGCGCACGCTTGTAGCGTGCTGGCGACGGCAATCTGCCGGCGCAAAATTTATTTGCTATGGCATTTACTTACGTCTCCAG
>DATFCK010000243.1:0-2382 GCA_035253185.1 Chthoniobacterales bacterium
CAGGCTAACGAGTTTATCGACGGCTTGAAGCCGATCGGTGGCACCGCTATTGCCGACGCGCTAGAGACAGCGCTAAAAGTGCGTCCGGAAAAAACCGAGCGACCGTTCGTGCTGATCTTTCTGACCGATGGTTTACCTACCGTCGGCACACGCAGTCCGGACGAGATCGTCGCTGCAGTGAAGAAAGTGAGCGGGGTCCGCATCTTTTCCTTCGGGATCGGCTCCGACGTGAACACCCAGTTACTTGATCAAATCGCGGAAGGTACGCGCGCTTTCAGCCAGTACGTCCTGGCCAATGAGGATCTGGAAGTAAAGGTTTCGAATTTTTATACCCGGATCAAGCAACCGGCCCTAACCAACCTGAAGCTGGATCTCGGAGACAAAATCCGGACCACGAAGACATATCCCACGGAGTTGCCGGATCTTTTCAAAGGCGATCAGATTGTGATTAGCGGCCGTTATTCCGGTTCCGGCGAAGTCGAAGCCAAACTAACCGGCATGGCGAACGGCCGGGAGCAGACATTTACCTACAAGCTGCGGTTCGAGGATCGCAATACCACTAACGACTTTGTTCCCCGGCTCTGGGCAACGCGCCGCGTCGGGTTCCTGCTCGACGAAATTCGAATCCACGGCGAGACGGCTGAACTCCGTGACGAAACCACGGAGCTCGCCCGGCGGTATGGGATTGTGACCCCTTATACCGCCTATTTGATCGTCGAGGACGAGGACCGGCGGCGCGTCCCAATGGCCGATCGTTCGATGCAGAACATGAACGCCGATATCGCCGCGCGTGCCGAAGTGGCCAGGGCTTGGGGTGGATTCAAAGACCGAAAAGAAGGTGAAGACGGCGTCGCCAATGCCAGAAGCCAGAACGCATTCAAGCATGCCATGCAGGCGCCGGCATCCATCGCAACTGGGAATTCCGAATCGCTCCGCGGTTTGGCGGCGGCGCCGGGAGCGGCTGCGACTCCAGCGGCCAGCCGCCTGGCGGAATACACTCAGCAATCGAAATTCGTTAACGGCCGGGCCTTCTTCAAAAACGGCAGGCAATGGGTGGATTCAAACGCCCAGAAAGTGGCCAAACGTCAACGAATCCAATTTAACTCCGACGATTACTTCAACCTCCTCACCAGGCATCCCGAAGCCGCATCCTGGCTGGCGTTAGGCCAAAACGTGGTGCTGACCCTCGGCGATACCACTTATGAAATCATTGACTAACAAGAAAGCTACCTCCATGAAAATTACATCCATCCTTCTGACCATTGTCTTCGCTTCGGCGACGATACTTGCCGCCGCGACCGAAAAGCAGCCGGCTCAAAAGCCGCTGGTTCAAATCGCCATCCTGCTCGACACCAGCGGCAGTATGCAGGGCTTGATTGAACAGGCCAAAGGTCAGCTCTGGAAAGTCTGCAACGAATTCATCAAAGCCCGCCAGAATGGTCAAGCGCCGGAGGTGCAGGTCGCGTTGTACGAATATGGCAAAACCAGTTTGTCCCAGGAATCGGGCTGGATTCGGCAGATCCAGCCATTGACCACCGACCTCGACAAGGTTTCGGAAGAGTTATTCGCGCTGCAGACCAACGGCGGCGACGAATATTGCGGCTGGGTCATCAAACAGGCGACTAACGACCTCAACTGGAGCCCGCGATCCGACGTTTACAAGGTCATTTTCATCGCCGGTAACGAACCGTTTACCCAGGGCCCGGTGAATTACGCCGATTCTTGCAAGGCGGCCATTGCCAAGGGGATTGTGGTAAACACCATCCATTGCGGCGATAGCGCCACCGGGATCGATACCAAATGGAAAGATGGAGCCACCCTGGCCGATGGAAAATATCTCTTCATCGATCACAACCGCGCCGTAGTAACTATTGAAGCGCCGCAGGATAAGGAAATCGCGAAGTTGGGTGAGGAATTGAACAAGACTTACTTGGCTTACGGGTCGTCCGGACGAATCGCAGCCGAGCGTCAGGTTCGTCAGGACATGAATGCCGTCGCGCTAGCCCCGGCTTCAGGTGCCGCGGTCCAGCGCGCGGTCACCAAAGCGTCGTCTAACTATCAGAACTCCGGCTGGGATTTGATCGATGCTGCAAAACGAAAGGATTTCGATATCTCCAAATTGAAAGCTGAAGATCTTCCCGCCGAAATGAAAAAGATGAACGCGGACGAGCGTAAAGCGTTTGTCGAAAAGAACGCCAGAGAGCGCGGCGAATTGCAGGCGAAAATCAATCGGCTGAACAGCGAGCGGGAAAAGTATGTGGCTCGAAAGATGAAGGAGACGTCCGGCTCAGACACCCTGGATACGGCGATGATCTCCGCCGTGCGCGAGCAGGGCGCAAAACGGGATCTTGTTTTCAAATAAGAGCTATCGAAGACAACAGC
>DATFCK010000244.1:0-2246 GCA_035253185.1 Chthoniobacterales bacterium
GTTGATCTGGCTAATTCCCCGTTAATTCACCCAAATCATGGCCTGGTGCCGCCGCACCCGCCCGTTGTTTGAGTTCACGGATGACGGTAAATTGCTCGCCCAAATTGCCCGTGAAAAAAGAGAAACCGGATCTCACCAAAAAAGTGCATGACGTCCCCCACAAACCGGGCGTGTATCTGATGCGCGACCGGTTTAACCGGGTCATTTATGTTGGCAAGGCGCGCGATCTGCGGAAGCGGGTTTCCTCCTATTTTCTGCCGTCGAAACTGGCGGTGGCTGATCTTAAAACCCGGGCCATGCTCGACGCGGTGTGGGATTTCGAAACCCACGTGGTGCGCAGCGAAGCCGAATCGGTTTTGCTGGAAGGGAAACTGATCAAGGAGTACCGGCCCCGGTATAACATTTCGTTCCGGGACGACAAACGGTTCCTCCTGGTGAAAGTGGATCTCACCGAAGAATGGCCGCGATTCCGGCTGGCCAGGTTTAAGAAAGATGATTCGGCGCGTTACTTCGGCCCTTACGCCCACGCCGGTGCATTACGACAAACGCTAAACTTCATGCGCAAAAAATTCGGAGTGCTGACCTTCGGCCGCGGCGCGCCGACCGAACGCGAACTGAAATCCTCAACCTACCAGGTGCCGGTTAGGCTCAGCGAAATCTCGACCGAGCAATATCGGGCGCGAGTTGAAGAAGCGATGCAGTTCCTGGAGGGACAATCTCGCGAAATGATTGCCGCATTGGAGGAAGAAATGCGGAAGGCGGCGGAGAAGATGGATTTCGAGAAAGCGGCCGAATTACGCAACATGGTGGAAGACCTGCGCAACACCACCAAACCGACGCGGCGATTCACTCGCGGAAGTTTGCCAAGCACAATCGATCCGATGGCGGACGTCAAATCGCTGTCCGACGCGCTGCAGTTACCTCGAGTTCCCACGGTGATGGAGTGCTTCGACATCTCGAATATTTCCACTACCCACGTAGTTGCATCGATGGTGTGTTTTCGAAACGGCGTGCCGGATAAGGACAACTATCGCCGCTACCGGGTCCGCACCGTGAAAGGACAGGACGATTTTGCCAGCATGGCCGAGGTCGTTAGGCGCCGTTACTCCCGGGTCCTGCTGGAAGCGCGAGAAGCAAACCCGGACGTAGCCGAGTACTCGCAGGAGAACCCTGGCGAGGCGCTTCAAAGACTGGAGCAAACGCCGAACATCGAACGCCGAACATCGAACGCCGAATTAAGAGTAGCCGAAGCGGATAACATTGTTCCGATGGTGCGGTTGCCGGATCTGATCATTGTCGATGGTGGCAAAGGGCAACTTTCTTCGGCCTGTCGTGAACTTCAGCGACTCGGCTTGCACGAATTGCCGATCATCGGCCTGGCCAAGGAACACGAAGAAATTTATCGACCCGGTCGCGCCTTGCCGTTGCAATTACCGCTGGATTCCGGCGCGCTGCGGTTGCTCCAACGGATCCGCGACGAAGCGCATCGGTTCGCCAATACTTATCACCAGTTGCTGATGAAAAAACGCATCGGCGAAAGCATTCTCGATGATTGCCCCGGAGTGAGCCAGAACCGCAAAAACCTTTTACTTCGCAAATTCGGATCGGTAAACCGGCTGAGAAAGGCTAGCGTTGAAGAGATTGCCAATACCGAAGGCATCGGACCAAAACTGGCGGAGGAAGTGCACCGCTTCTTGCAAAGACATTAGTTCGCGGCAGGGCATTTTATCACTGCGGAAGTGACTGTGCTAAGGTTGTCATCGGTATCGCATGAGCAGGAAGAATGACGAAGCTCGAATGACGAATGGCGGGTTCTCACCAATCCATTCAAGTTCCATAAAAATGCCGGTGGCTATCATCGGAACCGCAGAATCACCGACTCGTTCAGTTTTGACCGTTTGTCATTCGTCATTCGTCATTGCGCCCGTAGCGCTGCCATCTGTCATTCGCCATTGCTCCGTCATCTTCCTGATCGCGGCGCAGGCATATGCGCAGGCCCAATCTGCGACCGACTCGCCTTTGCCGTGGCCATCGCCCTCGGCGACGCCCGCGGTCACCACGGCGGTAGAGACCGGCCCAACGGCAAGTCCGTCTCCCGAAGACGAGACAATTGTTCCCACCTTCGAGACCCAAAAGCTCGCCCGCACTTACATCCTGGATGTGCCGGCACCACGCGGACTGATCACGGATCGGAATGGGTTGCCGCTGGCGCAGAACAAATTGAGTTACAGCCTCGCGATCACTTT
>DATFCK010000245.1:0-6546 GCA_035253185.1 Chthoniobacterales bacterium
ACTGGAATGATGCCTGGCAGGTAATGAATCGGAACTTTTCCGATCTGATTGACCTGGCCCAGGAGCCGGGCACAACAAACTTCAATTTCGGCGCCAGCGAAGGCTCGACCTTTCCGAAGATCCGGTTTGTTCGCCAGCCTAACAACCCCGAATACTACTGCGTTGCTCCGGATGGGACCTACGTTGGTTTTGGCCCTAACAACGGCATCACCACCGCGATGTTGAATGATCCGGCTAACTTCAATCGTTACGCCGAATACGTTCAGGATTTCCTGAATCGCAGCGCCCGCTGGTTGATGGATCGGACCAAGGCGGATGGCCTCCGGCTCGATGCCGTGAAACACGTGCCTTACGACTTCTTCGGGGCTACTTTCGGCGCCGACAGGGACACCAGCGATTACGGTTACCTCGGCCAGGCTCAGCGCCAGTTCAATATTACCCGCGGGTTCTCGGACGCGAATCATCGCGACACGGTATTTAACACCGAAGCCGGGCGCGATGACGCCATGATGTTCGGCGAACACCTGGGCGAACCACCCGGATACGGCGGTTACTTCGATTCCGGGATGCGGCTGGTAAACAACCCGCTGCAGAGCGCAATGAACGGCGTCCTGGGAAATCCGTCAGTTGGTTTGCAGGGATTAGATCAGGCCGGGAGCTACGGATTCAATGATGCGGTTGGAGTCATGTATGCCCAGAGTCATGACAACGATTATGCGTCCCGGCGCGAACTTCAGTTCGCGTTGTATCTAACCCGCGCCGGACTCGGTTCGGTTTATACCGACGGTAATTATCAATCGCAAACATTGAGCCAGAGTGGCGGCGCATTCCCGCGCCACGCCAACACAAATTTCCTTGGGCAGTTCAACGACCCGCTCCTTCCCAATCTGCTTTATATCCACAACCAATTCGCGCGTGGCCGTGCCGAATATTTCGATTCAGCCGATGGCAACAAACTCAAATACCGGGAACAGGTCGCGCGCTGGAGCGATGGTGACCTGGTCGCTTACGAACGAGTCGACAAACGAGAAAATCTCAACATGTCCGACGCCGACGGTGTGGTGGCGCTCGTATTAATAAACGATAATTACGCCAACGGCATCGGAATCAATTTCGACTTTGGCAGCAATCGCGGCAATCTGCGTTCCTCTTTCCCTCCGAACTCGTATTTGTGGCAGTACGCCAGCGGGCCGTTGCCCAGCGGTGACTCGATGCAGGGATTTTACATCACTACCGGTGACGGCGGGAATGGCCAAAGCTTCCTGCCGCCCAATGTGGTAGTGCCGAAAGGCGGATACTACGTGTTTTCATGGCGTAATCCCGAGCAGTCCGATCTTTGGTCCCAGGGCGGCGGCAAGCCACTCACCATCCTCCAGGGCGGCCAACCGGCCGGCTCGTTAACCTACCTGCGCAAGGACGGACCGGACGGCGATCCGAATTTCAACCCGTATAATGTGCCGGGCGCAGTTCCGGGCAGCTTTTCGTATCCCTACACCATTCCGAAAGTCACCAGCGGGACAGACCTGACTTTTCTCGCCCGGACCGATGGATCGGCCGAAAACATCCTGATGGAGCTGGATGGCGGCGTCGATATTAACTCGCACATTCCGTTAGGCCCAACCACGGGCGAAAAGCGAGATAATCCGCCGGCGCTGCGCACCGATGTCTTCCTCGGTTATGAGCAGGCCCAATTCGTGGAACGCCAATACGGGGAAAAATTTGCAGCCAAAGATTGCCACGACAATACGATCGGCTCGTTCGGCGCCGATACCTACGATGCGGCGACGAGTCCGCCGACTAATATCACCTCAGACTTCAACGGCAACGGCGATTGCGCGAACTCCCAGAGCGGGACGGTTGCAGCATTTGTCTTTCATGACCCCGCTATCCTGGTCGAAGGCCCGGTTTCAGGAACGGTTCCCGGTCTGCCTTCGATGCAATTTCGCGACAACGGCGGGACATTGGATATTTGGGCGAAAACGAACCCGGTCGGAACCGGGTTCAAAATGTTTCTTTACTACACTGCTGACGGATCGAATCCGGAGGGCGCAGGCGGAGCCGGCATAGGGACGACCCAAACGTCCCTGATGAATTATTCGCACAACAGTTCGGACGGGAACAACTGGTGGAGAACCACCATCACCAAGCCGGCGGCCGCGATCAAATACAAGATCGCCATTTATAAATCGAGCGTTAACGGGCTGCCCGTGAGCAGCGTCTTCCCGGGTAGTGAAGCCGCGGTGGCTCAGAAGAAGAAGATGTTGACCACGTTCAGGATCCCGAATTTCAACGCCACTACCGCACTGGTATATCCCCATAACGATTACGGCGCGACGCAGACCGGGTTGACCGAAGGATTTCACGTGTTGCGGGCCCGGGCATTCCTGCAACGGCCGGGCCGGGCTTCCATTTACAATACCTTTACTCAGCCGTTTTATTACGATGCGCAGTCGCCGCAGGGCGAAATCAAATTCCCGGCGGAGAACGACACCATTGGCGGATCCCGCTACGGAGTGGTAGTCCGCACTGACGCCAGCGTAACCGAAGTCTGGTATCACATTGACGATGCCGACTCCAGCAACAATGACGTCAACACTCGGACCCAGGCTGGTAACGGGGTCGGCTTTGAACCATTCACCGATGTGAATGCTAACGGCACGCGTGATCCCAGCGAACCGTTTCAGGATCTGAACGGAGATGGCGTATGGAATACGAACATCGCAACCACCTGGGTTAAGGCGACCGAAGTCACCGCCAATCCCGCCGTTTCCAGTGCCTATCCCCGCGAATGGCGGTTCGACTACGTTAATATTCCTTCGAGCGGAACGGCGTCGATCAAAGTGCGCCTTCGTGAGCTCTCCTCCGCTGAATACAAAGATTTTAGCCTGAACGATTCGGCCGGGCACTACACCACGCTGACCCGGAATGTGACCGCGGCCGGGCCAAATACCCGTGTGTTTGTGGCATTTCCACCTAACGACGGTGATCTGGTGGATTCAAATTACGTGATGAAGGTCTGGTTCAGCAAATCACTGGCGGAGGGCACCACGACCCAGAGCCTGATCGACCGGTTCTTGATCAAGCTGGCCAGCAGTGAGTCTGGATCTCCGGCCAATGGTATTCCTCAGAGCCGGACCGGCTATTCGGTCAATTACGACGTGACTAACGAGTATCACGAATTGGCGTTTCAACTCCCGAATCTCTACAACGATAACCCGGACTTCCTGCACACCATTGACGTGACTTACACCAATCCGGGTAATCCACCTCAGCAAGCATTCCGTCTGGTCAAGTTCCGGCCCATTCCGGTGATCCGAAACATCATTGTCACCCCACCGGAGGTCGATTCCGACGGCCAACCCTACGAGATTGTGTTGCCTGACGTGGCTTCACCCACGGCCGAGCAGCGAGCAGTGCCGATCACCGTCGAAACTGATGTTAACGCCACCACTGTATCCGTTAATTTCACGATTGGGTCGGGCAACATCACTTTGAACCCGAGCACCTCGGGCACGCCGAACCCGATGACCAGTGGGTCCAGCAAATTGTGGAATTTCACCTGGAACAATGCAGCTGAAGGAAGTTACCAGTTCGTTTCAACCGTGAGCGCGCCCACCGGAAGTTCCACTGCCTTCCGCAACGCGCAGGTCTTGTTCCGGCAGATTGTGGTTAACGGCGAACCGTTCAGCGACACCAACAACAACGGCGTTCGCGATCCGGGCGAAGCGTTCACCGATTCGAACGGCAATGGAGTGTACGACGGCCCCAAAACTGGGGATATCGACGATGATGGTCTGGGCTCCTACACGCCGGCAGGTTCGGCTACACCGGTGCCTATCGAAACCACTGCGATAGCATTGCCAACCAGCAATTCTGAAACCTGGACCGACGGGCAGGTTCATATTTGGGCCATATCCGGCCGGACGGATCCGTTAAACCCGGATTCGGATAACGACGGACTCTCCGACGGCCTTGAACTGGGCTGGGGAGCCGCGGTGGGTGACACCAATCCCGCCACCGATACCAATGGCGACGGAATACCGAATTTCCAGCCGGATCTCGATCCGCCGGTTTACAACACGACCGATAACAGCGGCGCGCCCTCGGGATATGAATTGTTCAACCCGTGGCCGTACAATCTCAACAATTCGCGGACGGATTTGATTGCCGGTTCCGTGACTGATCCGAATAAGCCGGACAGCGACGATGACGGTCTGATGGATGGTTTCGAAGACCTGCGTTATCTCGCAGTCACCGTGGGTCAGCAGATCACACTCAAACCGCAACACTTTGGCCGGGTTGACGTCGGGTTGGTGGACGCCAACGGCAATATCACCAGCGTGATCAAACATCCTCCCACTGTTTATAACACGTCGCGAGTCGACCGCACCAAGCTGCCGGCTAACGGCATCTTCCTGACCAGTGATCCGGCCAATCAGGATACCGACGGTGACGGAATATCCGATGGATTGGAAGATGCCAATCACAATGGTCAGGTCGACCTTTCCATCATCGATCGTGCGCCTAACGGCGCGGTGACCGTTCTCGGGCCACTCGACGATTCGAACACGCTCGGTTACGGCAAATTCCACGACTTTTGTTACACCTTCAACGACACAACGGTATCGCCGGCCAAGAATTACGTTTACAATCGCATCAGCAAGGCAAAGCTCGCGGCCCAATTCCCGCATCCGAACGTTAATCAAGCCGGCCACACCATCGACGTAATCTGGCTCGAGACCGATCCCCTGAACGGCGACACCGATGGCGACGGGTTGCCGGACGGGTGGGAGCGCCACAATAATCTCGACGCTTTGGATGACGGTATCGCCGGTCATAACGCGTTGAGCACCGGTCAGCCTGCGAATCCGGACAACGGGGCAAATGGCAACCCGGATAACGACACCTTCATCAGCAATGGACAGACCGTGCCTTACGTCAACATCCAGGAATTCCTGAACAACACCGATCCGCGAGTTGCTGACACCGGAATTCCACCGCCTCCGGGGGTCATTACCATTGGCGCAGGCGCGACCACAACCGTCGGTGCAGCGACCAATAAGCACGAGTTCACCGATTGGACGGCGGACGACCTGATGGCGCTCGATGCCTACGACGGTGACGGCGGCAACTTCAACCAGGGCGACGTCTACCACGGGTATGACGGCTTCGACAGCTCGCGTGATATGGTCGCGTTTTACGTGCACGACGGCGGTGCACCCGCTCAGGGCGGCGACGGCAATTTGTATTTCCGGGTTGATATGCACGACCTCAAGGCTTTCGCCGAACAGGCTAACCTCGATATCTATGTAGCGATTAACTTCGGTACCCCCGGTTCCGGCGAATTCAGTTTGCCGGATCAAATCGATACTGGGACTGCATTGAAGTGGCAGGCGGTAGTTGCCTGTTACTCCGGTGATAACGGTCGCGTCTATTTGTGGAACCCGAACTCAGCCCAACATTCCACCGCCATCGGCCAGGATCTGTCCCAATTCGGGGTGACGGCACGCAACCAGACCACCGCGAATGGTTTCAAGAAGGCGTATTTCAATTCCGACCTGGATGCGGTGGAATTTTCAATCAGCCGCCAGGCCCTTCTGGATGTCGGTTGGAACGGCAATCCAAACAACCTGTTGTATCAGGTGTTCACCACTCGCGATGGAACCCAGAATAGTCCGGTCGGCGCGGGCGATATCGGCGGCCGAACTGACATTCGCGATTCGATCAGAGACAACGGAATTGCGTCCGATTACTGGCAGGATCAGCCTAACATCGCCGGAGCAAACAGCGTTTTGCATCAATGGGTCGGTATCAACGCGGATAACGACCGCGGGAAGCGGGTCAAGGTGATGAGTGTTGTTCACGGCAACCAGGCTATTCAGCCGGGCACGGTGACCCAGAACCTGATCAATAACGGCGCCGGCGCCGGTTACTACCGGGTGCTGGATGCGCACCAGGCCTTTGCGGTGCCTTTCGCGTTGCACGTCACCCCGACGCTTGCCTCAGCAATGCAATGGGCCAAGGTCGATACCGGTTCGCCTAACACTTTCAGGGACGGCCCGGCATTCAACACCCGAATCGGCACTTTGATCGGTGCCGGGACGATCGACTTGTTAGGCTCGACATTCTCCGATCACATTCTGAATTACTTCAACACTTCGTATAACACTGATAATATCGCGCTGGCGAATTCGTTCCTAACCAACATCTACGGTCACGCGCCGTCGAACGCGGTGTTCTGGACTCCGGAACGGGTGGCTGATTCAAGCGTGTTGCAGAAAGTGAAAGACGCCGGGTTCAATTACACCTTTGTCGATCAAATGCGGCACGTCTTTAAGTGGTTTGGCCGAAACTCGGCTCTTGGAAACGACGGTTACCGGCTCAACCAGATCAACAACACCAGGACCTTCGTGATCAACGACGGCGTTAGCACACAACTGTTCGCCAACGCTGACAATGGACTTCCGACGCTGCTTCGGGAATTGCTCAGCCGCAAGGCGCGTGATGTTCAGCAGGATCAGGCCGTTACATTTGTGAATCAATGGG